>CAZWVR010000034.1:0-21620 GCA_964637235.1 uncultured Bacteroidales bacterium
CTGATAGTTTCGATATTTAACATCTTATAAAATTTTGCAGTACAATTAGAAGTTTTTATAAATAAAAAAAATCTCGTGGATATAAATTAAAATTTAGTTTGGATGTAATAGACTTAATGATGTTCAAAAAAATTTGAATATTTGGGCTAAAAATTTATTTTAGTAGAAAAAAAATATGGAAGAATTTAAAATTTTCTACGGAGGTGCTTTTCATACTACTTCCAAGGAGTTGGAGGTTATAAATCCGTATAGTAAAGAACCGATAGCTAAGACATATCTTGCTACTGGCAAGGAGCTTGAAGAGGCTATTGCTTGGGGATTAAAGGCAGAAGAGGCGATGCGTAAATTGCCTTCTTATAAAAGATATCAGATTTTGCGATATATAGCAGAAGAGATAGAGGCGAATAAAGAACGTTTTGCGGAGATAATTGGTAAGGAAGCTGCTAAACCGCATAGATACGCTATGGGAGAAGTTAAACGTGCTATTCAAACCTTTACAATAGCTGCGGAGGAAGCCAAGCGCCTTCCTAAGGAATATATAAGCCTTGATTGGACTGAACCAGGTGAAAATAAAGAGGGCATAGTTAAATATTTTCCGATAGGTTTAATAGCAGGTATTTCACCATTTAATTTTCCATTGAACTTGGCTGTACATAAAATAGCCCCTGCCATAGCAGCAGGTAATCCTATAATCTTGAAACCTTCCAGAAATACTCCTTTATCTACTTTGGAATTGGCTAAAATAATAGCCCGAACAGATTTACCGCCGGGTGCAGTAGCTATTTTGCCTATGGATAGGGAAACAGGCAATCGTTTAGTTGTAGATCCTCGGTTTAAATTGTTGAGTTTTACAGGTTCTCCTGCTGTCGGCTGGAAAATGAAAAAAGAGGCTGGTAAAAAACGTGTATTATTGGAATTAGGAGGTAATGCCGGTGTTATAATATCAAAAACTGCTGATTTAGATTTAGCTTTGCGTAAGACCCTTATAGGTGCTTTCGCTTATTCAGGACAAGTCTGTATTCACGCTCAACGTATATATGTACATGAAGCTGTTTTTGACCAGTTTGCTGAAATGTTTGTGGAGGGTACTAAAAAATTGAAATTCGGAGATCCATTAGATCCGGAAACAGAAATATCTGCTATGATTGATGAATATAATGCGGTTAGAGTAGAGCAGTGGGTTAATGAAGCAGTAGAGGAAGGTGCTAAAATACTTATTGGCGGTAAACGTCATGGTAATTATTATGAACCAACTGTCCTTACAGACACGCATAATGAAATGAAAGTCTGTGCATTAGAAATTTTTGGTCCTGTTGTTACTTTAGAGAAAGTCCCTAATTTTGAGCATGCTGTAAAACTGATAAATGATTCTCAATACGGTTTGCAAGCAGGAGTATTTACTGACAGCTATCAAGAAATAAATTATGCTTTTAATAATTTAGTCGTAGGTGGAGTTATTATCAATGATGTCCCGACATTCCGTGTTGATCATATGCCTTATGGTGGAGTGAAAAACTCCGGCTTTGGGCGTGAAGGTGTAAAATATGCTATTCGTGAAATGATGGAGCCTCGTCTTTTGGTTATTCCAAATATTCCGTAGTATTAGGGCTGCCTAAAAACTCCCCCTCTGATTACAAACAGAGGGGGATAAAAAGTAAAAGACTGAAAGTCAATGTATTGTAATAATGTCATTTTTTATTCTTAACTTTCAGCTACCCTCTTTTTTTGCTTAAAAACTTTGTTTTTTATGAAAAGATATTCTTCTCGTGGTGTGTCTGCTTCAAAAAAAGATGTTCATAATGCCATAAAAGATTTGGATAAAGGTCTTTATCCGAATGCTTTTGCTAAGATTTTGCCCGATTATTTAGGCGGCGATGATAAATATTGTAATATTATTCATTCTGACGGTGCTGGTACTAAATCTGCATTAGCTTATGCTTATTGGAAAGAAACAGACGATATGAGTGTATGGGCTGCTGTTGCTCAAGACGCATTAGTTATGAATATTGACGATTTGCTATGTGTCGGTGTTTACGATAATATTTTGATCAGCTCAATAATCGGAAGAAATAGATTTAAAATCCCTGGTAAAGTTATTTCTGCTATAATAAATGGTGTTGAGGCTTTTATCTCTCAGATGAAAAAATATGACGTTAATATATTTTCAGGCGGTGGTGAAACAGCTGATATCGGCGATTTAGTACGAACAATAACAATAGATATTACTGCAACTGCCAGATTGCCAAGAGATAACATTATCAATGTAGATATTCTTCCATCAGATGTTATTGTTGGCTTTTCTTCTTTCGGAAAAGCATTGTATGAAAAAGAATATAATTACGGTATTGGTAGCAATGGGCTTACTTTGGCTCGTCATGAGTTGTTTAATAAAAAAGTGGCAGAAAAATATCCTGAGACTTTTGCCCCAGAAATTGATAATGAACTGATATATAGCGGAAAATATTTTCTTACAGATAAAATTGATGATGTTAATATCCCTATTGCTAAAATGTTGCTTTCTCCTACAAGAACATATTTGCCTATTATGAAGCAGATTATACCTAACTATGGTAAAAGAATTCATGGAATTATACACTGTACAGGTGGAGGTCAAGCTAAGGTGCTAAATTTTATTGAAAATCTTAGGATTGTTAAAAATAATTTGTTCGACGTTCCATTGATTTTTAGGCTGATACAAGCTTCCGGTAATGTTAGTTGGCAAGAAATGTATCGTGTATTTAATATGGGGCATAGACTTGAAATTTATACAGACCAAAATACAGCTTTGAAAATTATAGATATAGCAAAACATTATGGGGTTGAAGCCAAAATAATAGGTTATGTGGAAAAAAGTTCCACTCCTAATGTAGTAATCAAATCTGAGTACGGGGAATTTGTCTATGAAAAATAAATTTTAATTTTGACGGGAATTGCTATTGTTTTGGAATTCGCAAAAGACAATAGAGTTTATTAAGCAATAACCCTTGAGATTCTTAACTGAAAAACAAAATAAAATGTTGCGTTTTGCAGGTATAGAAGCTAAATATGCTAATAAGGAAACAGCTAAGGTATTTTTGCAACCTATTCCCTATGATGGAACAAGTACTTGGGGCAAAGGTGCGGATAGAGCTTTTGAGGCTTTTATGGAAGCTGCCCAAAATATGGAACTATATGATATTGAAACAGATAGTGAGCCTTATCTTGTAGGAATATATACTGAACCCCCCCTTGTTATAGCAGGAACCCCAAAAGATGTTTTTAATGCTGTGTATACACGAACTCGCCAAATCTTGAATTCGGGTAAATTCCCTACATTCTTAGGTGGTGAGCATTCTATAAGTATTGGTATTATAAAGGCTTTTTATGAATATTACAAAGATTTGTCAGTTTTACATCTCGATGCTCATGCAGATTTGAGAAAAGAATACCAAGGGACACCTTATAACCATGCTTGTGCTATGCACGATGCCTCAAAACATACTAATTTAGTCCAAGTTGGAATACGAAGTATGGATAAATGCGAAAAGCAATTTCTAAATAGAAATAAAACATTTTTTGCCTGCGATATTTTTGATAGTAATAATTGGTTTGAGGAGGTTCTTGAACTTTTAACTGATACTGTATATATTACCATTGATTTAGATGTTTTTGCTCCGGGCTTGATACCAGCTACTGGAACTCCTGAACCAGGAGGTTTGTCTTGGTTTCAAGTACTTAAACTCTTGAAGCTTGTTTTTGAGCATAAAAATGTTGTAGGCTTTGATATTGTTGAACTCGCTCCTATGCCATATTTATTGCATCCTCAGTTTACTGCTGCTAAATTGTATTATAAAATGTTGGCTTATAAGTTTTTTTTATGATTGTCTATAAAGTTAATAATCTATTTTCTCACAAACTTTGATAACTCTAATGAAATTGCTAATTTTAGCATTAAAAAATAAAAATTTTCGCTATGAAAAAATTGCTACTTTTTTCTTTTATTATTTTGTTTGTCAATAATCTTTTTGCTCAATTTTCTCAGTTTCAGAAGCTTTATCCGACTAATGATTCAGCAGGAGCTGAGTTCGGAAATTATGTATTGATTAAAGGCACAGATTTATTCATAGGAGCATATTACAGCGATTATGAAGCCTCCAATGGAGGTACTGTCTATTATTACACTTATGAGGGCAATCAATGGAATATGACACAGCAGATTACTACTAATGGAGAAATTATGGCAGATGATCATTTCGGAAGTGCATTGGCTTCTTATGGCAATTGGCTTATGATTAGTGCTAATGCTGACGATACAAATGGCTATTATGAAGTAGGTTCAGTTTATTTTTATCAATTAATTGATAATCAATGGGTAGAAAGGCAGAAAATCTCTTATTCCGGCTTAAATGATGACGATAATTTTGGTTGGTCAATAGATATATATGATACTATTGCTGTTATAGGAGCTCCTGGATATTTTAGCAATAAGGGAGCAGTTTTTATATACACTTATGATGGTAATCAGTGGCAGTATAGAACAATACTCCAAAGCGATGATATAGCTTTTGATGATAATTTTGGTTATTCTGTTTCTTTTGATGGACATTATTTGCTTGTAGGGGCTCCGGGGAAAAATTCTTCTGCGGGTGCTGCTTATATATTTGAATATAGTAATGGGCAATGGACACAAATGCAAAAAATTGTAGCTTCTGATGGTTCTGATAATGCAAATTTTGCTTGTTCAGTAGCTATAAGAGATACTATTGTTGTTGTAGGTGCTTATGGACGCAATAATAATCAAGGAGCTGTTTATGTTTTTGAGAAGCAAAGTAATTCATGGGCTCAAAATGCAATACTTACCGCTAATGATGGGGCTGATGATAATTATTTAGGACAATCCCTTTCTTTTGACGGTAATAAAATAATAGCAGGTGCATGGGCTGCAAATAATATGCAAGGAGCAGCTTACATTTTTGAAAAGAATAATGGACAATGGGCACAAAGTCAAAAACTTACAGCTTCCGACGGCGGTTATAACGATCGTTTTGGTATTTCTGTGGATATATCGGGTGGTATTGCTCTTGTTGGCGCTCATTATGATTCTTCAAATGGTTTATATTCCGGTAGTGCTTATGTTTTTACTACTCCACCACCAAGTATTGATATTCAGCCACAGTCAGCTCAGGTGTGTATAGGCGATACAGCAGTGTTTAGTATTTTAGCTAATAACGCCTCTGATTATCAGTGGTTTAAAGATGGTACTGCATTAACGGATAATAGTCATTATTTAGGCTCGACAACTTCTATATTACATATATGCGATGTTGTGGAAGCTGATACCGGTGAGTATTGGTGCCAAGTTTCTAATCCGATTGGTACAGAGGTTAGTAGTCATGCTTCTTTGGGCGTAGATAATCCCATAGAAGCACAAGCTACTGACATAATAACTTGTGATAGTTTAATAACTCTTACAGGCAATGATCCATCGCCAGGAGTAGGTTATTGGACTGTTTTGCAGGGAAATATAAAAATAGAAAATTCTCAACTGCCAAATTCCCAGGCAATTGCTTACCCTGATACTTCTATTTTACGTTGGACTATTATAAATGGCAGTTGTGAAACTTATTCAGATATTACTGTCGTAAATAAAAGTGTAGTTATCACTTTGCAACCTAAGGATATTCAGGCAGAAGTAGGAGATACTGTCCTCTTCAATGTTTCTATTATAGGTAAAGCTGCTGGTTATCAATGGTATAAAGATGGAAATAGTATAGATGGCGCATTTGATTCTGTTTTAGTGATTTTAAATGTAAATGAAAATGACGTTGGTAGTTATTTTTGCGCAATTACTCCATTTGAAAATTGCCCTGTGGTTAACAGTAATATTGCACATTTAACAATTACTAATAGCTATGTTTCTATATTCCCAAAGGTAAATTTGTATCCCAATCCTACACAAGGTAATGTAATGCTGATAAATAATACAGGTAAAATGCTTTATATTCGTTTATGGAATTTGAATGGTAAAATTTTATTCCAAAAAAATATAGGGAAAACTAATGAAATAACCTTGCCTGAACCGGGTGTATATTTATTGCAAGTTGGGGATGATGTTTCTACAAAAACTATTAAAATAATCCGTCAATAGGGTGGGCGAGTTAATGCCTTGTTTTGAAAATAAAAAGGCTGTCCAGCAATGTGGGCAGCCTTTTATAGTTTAAACATTTTTCGTATTACTTTGATTTTTCAGTAGCAGGAATTACAGATACATAAGAACGGTCATTTTTCTTTTTACGAAATTGGACATATCCATCAACAAGAGCAAAAAGAGTATGGTCTTTACCCATACCGACATTTTTACCGGGATGATGTTTTGTCCCTCTTTGGCGTACTATTATGTTTCCTGCTTTTACGAATTGACCGCCGAATTTTTTAATTCCGAGGCGTTTACTATGAGAATCCCTTCCGTTTCGGGTTGAACCAGCACCTTTTTTATGAGCCATAGTTTATTCTTTTTTTATTATACTTAGTTTTCCGGGTTTTCTTCTGCTGTTTTTGTTTCCTCAGTTTCTTGTTCAGAAGCTTTGCCCGGAAGCATAATATCCTCAATGAGGATTTGAGAGTATTGCTGACGATGTCCGTTTAGTTTTTTGTATCCTTTTCTACGTTTTTTCTTAAATACTAATACTTTATCGCCTTTGAGATGTTTAAGAACTTTTGCTTTTATTTTAGCACCTTCTACATAAGGAGTGCCTATTAAAATATTTTCTCCATCTTCAATAAGTAAAACTTTGTCAATTTCAAAGGTTTCACCTTCATTGTGTGGTAGGCGATGTACATAGAGTTTTTTGTCTTTTTCTGTCTTAAATTGTTGCCCTTGTATTTCTGCAATTACATACATAGCACTTTATTTTGCGGAAGACGAGGCGGGAAAAATCCTCTTTTGTGCCCGCTTCCTATTAGTGGCTGCAAAGATAATATTTCTTTTTCACAATGACAAATTTATTTTTTATATTTTTTTAATTCCTCTTCCAGTTTATGGATATATTCTTGCAGCTGTTTGTTTTTGTTTTTTAATGTTTGTTCTATTTTTTTCGATCTATTAATTCGTTTTTCGAGTTCTTTTTTAAAAAATTCCAGTGATTTTTCTAATTTTTCTTTTTCTTGTATTAAAGTTTCTATTTGTTGATTTTTATTTTCAATCTCTTCTTCCATCTGTTGCAGTTCAAGGCTAAAACTATCAAATTCCATTTCTTGAATAGATAATTGTTCTTTTTGTTCGCTTATAGTTAATTGCATTTGTTCTATTTGTTTTTTGAGCTTCATTATTTCAGTATAGTCTATACCTAAGAAAAGAAAGCTTACAACTTTATTTTTCTCATTAAATATTGGTGTTAATATACTTTTTATCCAGAATTCAGCTTGTTTTGCAGTTTTTATCGAAAATTCATATACTTGTTTTTCACCATTTAATACTTTTTTTATGTATTTTTGATGTTTTATAATTTCAGTAATTCCGAATATCAAATAATAATCTGAGCTCAATGCACTTGTATATGGTATGGATAGTTTTTCCAAAGCATATTTGTTTATTGATATGATATTTAAATTTGTATCAAATTCTATGAAAAAAGCAACTTCATTTAGAGCGCTTGATATTGCGCGTAATTTTTCTTTTTGTGTTTCTTTTTCGCCTTTTAGTTTATCAATTTCCTCAATGGCTTTTTTAAGTTCTTCTTCTCGTTTTATTAAAAGCTGTTCAGTTTTATGAGCTTGTTGTAAAAGTTTTTTAGTTTCTTCTGAAATTTTTACTGACGAAAGTGTTGAAGCTACTATTGTAGAAATTTCATTTATAAGTTCTAAACTTTCTTTTTTGGGTTTTTGCAGAAAAGTGAGTTCGAGAACTCCATATACATTATTTTCGTGTATTAGTGGACTGATATATAAATAATTAGGTTTAGCTTTTCCTAAACCAGAGGTTATTTCTATGTAATTTTCTGGTACGGTAGTAAAGATTGGCTTTTTTTCTTGTGCACAGGAGCCTATTAGCCCGTCTCCTTTTTGTATTTTTTTACGATGATATACTTCTCTGCCATATGAGTAAAATGCTATAAGTGATAGATATTCATTGTTATTTTCGTCTGTTTCTAATGTAAAGAAGCCTCCTTGTACAGCATTTACATAGTTTACTACAAAATTGAGTATTTGTTGTGAAAATGTCTCTTTTTCTATGTATTTTCTTAGTATTGTGTTTACCTGATTTATTGCGTTAGTAAACCACCGTTCTTGTTCTTGTTTTTTTCTATATTCTTCTTGCTCTTTTTGATTTTTTACTAAGACTTCTTGAAGTTTTTTTAATGATAAAGATAATGGATCTTTATCAGATATCTCAATATCGTACTTATTTTGCGCTAAATACTGTGCTATTTCTGCTGCTTTGAGAGTACGTGCTGTTATTTTATTTATATTTTCTTGAAGTTTTTTTAGCTCTATTGTGTGCCATTTGTATTCCTTATTTTGAATATTTTGGTATTTACCTTCGGCTATAAAAGTTAGTTGTTTGTCAATTTTATTTATATAATTATTTAATATTCTGGCGATTAGATATAATATGATTATAAAAGAGATTAGGCTTATAATGAAAGGGATAAAGAAGGTGATATTTTGTTTCAGGCTATTTTTCAGAATATTTTTTTTAGGAATTTCTATTGCATATATCCATTTAGGGTTTATGTCTAAAATTTTTATTTTTCCGAAAAAGATATAATATTTTTTGCTATGTAAATTAAACTCAGTATAATGGTCAATAAGTTTTTTATCTATTACGTAGTTATATAATAGGCTATTGGGCGGAATAAGTTCTGGATAATAGTTTATTAGATTTTTTTTGATTTTACTATGATTTATGGCATAAACGAATTTATTATTTTGGTCTACAATCCAAAAGTTATAAGGTTTATTACGTAAGTACTTATCAAGTAAAGATATTGGTATATCTACGCCTACTACTCCTATAATTTTATTTTTTTTATATACAGCAGATACAATGGAAATACGAAAATCACTTCTTGCTAAGGAATATGTTACATCTCGGGGGGCGTCGATATATAGGTTTTGATGATTTTTTTTAAAAATTTTTAGATATTTATTTAAATCTTTGTAATAATTAATTGCAAATGAATCTTGGTATATTTTAAATTTCCCTCTATATAAGGCTTGTATGTATTCGCCATTGTAATTTATGAATTTGTTTTTATAATAATTATCAAGCGAATCTATTGTATATGGTTTTGTTATTACCCATATTGCGAGTAATTTCCCATTTTGAGAAAGTATTTTATGCATATATTCGTTAAAATATTTTCTACGTTGTTGTTTAGGTATTTTATTGATTTTTGCTAGTTTTTGGGCAATAGTTTTTGAGAGGAAGGTAGCCTCATTTAAATAATTTATTATTTTTTCTAAGCTTTTATTGTAATTTATTGATGTATGCAGGAGGTTTATTTCGATATTTTTATTTGTAATGTATAATAAATTGCGAGTAAATGATAAACTGATAATTGTTGTAAATATTATAAACACTACCAGAAATATTCTAAGTGTTAATCTTTTGGGGATTATATTTTTCAAATGAATAGGCATAGCTGATTTATTTCACTACAAATTTATAAAAAAGGCAAAAAAAGCAAAATTAGAGATTTAGATTTGAGTATTTTCTTTCTCGTGCTATTTCTCGTTTCATATCTCGTCTTTTTATTTCCTCTCGTCTGTCGTAAAGTTTTTTACCTTTTGCCAGAGCTATTTCCAGTTTAGCCCAACCTCTTTCGTTGATGAATAATCTTAGAGGTATTATTGTATAACCTCTTTCTTGGACTTTTTTTTCCAGTCTTTTAAGTTCTCTTTTTGTAAGTAGTAATTTACGTTTACGTTTTGGATCATGGTTATAGACACCGCCGTGAGAGTATTCAGCAATTGTCATTAGTACGTATAGTTCCCCTTTTATAAATTTGCAGTATGCGTCGTTGAGGCTGGCTTTACCTTGTCGGATTGATTTTATTTCGCTGCCAGTTAAGACCATACCTGCTGTAAATTTTTCAATAATTTCGTATTGGTGATAGGCTTTTTTATTGATAATGTTTATTTTGTTTTTCATTTTTATGTTTTTTACTTGTTCTTTTAATGAAATGGTTAACTTAATTTATTAAACAAATTGATTTTTTGATAATTTTTTGGCAATTCTTGTGTATTTGAATTATGTAGTATTTTTTGAGTTTTTTCATATTAAAAAGGTATTGAAACGTCCATAAATATGGGTGTAAAGTTAAATTTTTTTTCATTAACTAAATATGCAATTTGTACACCTGCATTTAGCATATATAAATTATAACGAAATAGGTGAAAATCAGTAATTAAATTAACTCCTACTGATGTAAGGTTTTCTTTTGCTGGCATAGATATATATTGTTGGTAGAATAGAGTTGTTCTAAGTCTTTTGAAATAGATAATTGGATTTATACCGAAATCTGGGTATAATAGGGGCATATAGTATTCCAGAGAATAGGTAAAGGCATTTTTATATGGTTTAAAATAGGGTTTATATCCATTGGGTAAGAGATTTATAGCGGCTATATAGTTTGTATTTATTTTATTAAAAAATACAGTGTTTGCAGAGATAACTATGCTGTGATGGCGCATTATGCCCGGGATATATAGTTTAGCAGTGATTAAAGTTCTATTTATTTTACGACTTTTTGGTAGATATAAACCGAAGTATGAAATTTTTAAATATTGACCGAAGCGGCTTGTTATGTCTCGGTAATCTGCAAATTTTTTATTTGTTAACGCAATAGAGGCATTTATACTTAGATTATTTCCTTGACTTAGGCTATTTAATGGGATAGTGTCGTTTGAGTTTATGTTTATATATGAAGTTCGGATATTTGTTTCTATGGAACGGTTGTATAATCCTCGTGTAAAGTTTAGAGGTATATCAAAGTCTATGTATGCCTGTTTTTGTTTCCATAGATAGATTTTTGATGTATCAGCAATTCCAGTGGTGCCTATGCCTATTCCTGTATTGATGATGGGGAAAAATCCGTAATATTTAAAATTAACGAATGAGAAAAATGCCGGTTTATATGTGAAATATTGTATTCCTATTGAAGTTGAGGCTGTATGCAATTTATTGTCCGATAGAAGTGTAAATGTGATAT
Source organism: uncultured Bacteroidales bacterium (assembly GCA_964637235.1). Lineage (GTDB taxonomy): Bacteria > Bacteroidota > Bacteroidia > Bacteroidales > S143-33 > CAZWVR01. The sequence continues at coordinate 11,193 of CAZWVR010000034.1, forward strand.
GCGAGAGATCAAGGTTATTCATTGTTGGCATAATATACCAGCTATGGAAATTGAATAAGTGCATAGTTTTTTTGTAGTCAGATATTTTAAAATTTGTGTCAATATTTTGATTGTCATAGAGTTTACTAAGGTTTGTATTTTTTTTATCATTTAGGAAATATTTTAATCGGGTATCGGAGATTTTGTTTACTTTTTGCCAGTTATTTATATTTATAGGCATTATAGCAGGGTTATATCCATTTATTGAATAGTCTGAAAAGAGCAGAAAGTCTTTACCATTAAGTTTAATTACTTGAAAATCTCCCAGTCCAAATGGGCGTGAAGTTATTTTGTATATTGATTTATTAGTTGTATCTATTGCATAGATATTTGCAATTCCGTCTGGATCCCAGTTAAAGAGAATGTAATTTTTGTAGAATATAGGTTTGGTTATTCTAATCCATTGATAATCAATTAGATTTTTAATTTTTTCTGTTTTTGTATCGATAATACTGAGTGCTTGTCCTTTATTATTGCTATGTGTAAATACTATTTTTGAAGCGTCTTTGTTTGGTCTGGCAAATCGGATGAAATCTCCGTGTATATTAGGTAGTATTTTTATTATTTGTCCATTTGTGTTCAGAAGTGTTATGTTTGTTTTAAATCTATAATTTTGAATTGCTACAATAGTTTTTCCATTATTTGAGATATAAGGGGAGAAAAATTTTCCTTTATGTGTTATTTGTTTGATTTTTTTTGAATTAAGGTTTAATATAGCTATTTGGGAGTAATCTTTTTCAGTCCATCTGATATGAGGTTGTTTTTGAGCCCAGACTATAATATTTTTTGCGTATGAAAAAGAAGTAGCAGCTATTTCTTTGATTTTTTTTTCTTTGCCGTTATAAAGTAATGTAATAGTAGGTCTTTGGTCAAGACCGCTTTTGAGGAAAATTAGAGTATCATCTGTAATTTGAAATCCGGATGTATAATTTGTCCAAGTGCGTTTTTTCTTTTTTTGGAGGAATATACATTTTGATGTATCCAGATGTTTATATTTTTCGGTCCATAGGCTATCGAGTTCGCACATTGCATTATAGAAAGTTTTTTTTGTATTATATCCGGTTAATTTTTTCAAGCTGTGGGAAAAGGCAAAAGGATATAGACCTAATAGAGTAGTTTTATGGGCAATTTTGTACCAAATATCTTGTCCGTAGTTTCTGTTTATATGAGAGACCATAAAATAGCCGAAGTAATAGTGATTAGGATAAAATTCTTTGTATGAGCGAAAAAGGAATTTTTCAAATTTTGGAGGTTTACCACTTAGCAGCATAGTACGTATAGGTAGGTCAAAATCTGATATTCTTCCGCGGCCGTTATTGGAGTATATGGTTTCGTTATATACGGCGTCTCCTTCCCAGAACCAAGAGGGTATGATATAGTTTTCACCGAAACCTAATCCATATTGACCGAATAGGAATGATAATATGTGCGGTATTCCTTTATCAAAAGCCTTGAATTGTACTATATGTCTAAATTCGTGTATTGATAGGAGTTTGAGCCAAGGCGTTAAGCTTAGGTTAACATTTGGAGATGGAGTTGTGTACCATATCATTTGACGAGGGGCAAGGCGCGAATAAGCGTTGGAAGTTGTTTTTTCTGTGAATAGGAATATGTCTGTTTTACGTATTGAAGTTTTGTATGTTGTTGTATCAACAATATAGGCTTTTTCGAGGTATTTTGCACTTTCTTTGGCGATGCTATCACAACCTTGTGGATAAATAATGTTAAAGTGTTTGCTTGTTAGTTGTTTCCAGTGTATTGATGGAGGATTTTGTGCAAAAATTTTGTTTTGTATTACTAATATAAGTATTGATGTTAGGGTTATTCGGATAAATTTCATTTTTGTTTCAAAATTATTAAAATATTTTTTTAGATAAAAGACTTGCTATAAGATTAGTTGATATTATTCACAAGTAGTAAATTGTAAAAATACGTAAGGGATTGTGCTTGTGCAGAAAAATGACGGTGCTATAATGTATTGAATTTCATTTTGTTTTAGTTCTACTTAGAGATTATCTAAAAAGTTAATGATATTGTATATTTTTATGACATTTATAAAGAATTTTTTGTGGCAAAGAGAAAATTATAAGAAAATAAAAAAGAGGCGCCTTTTTCGACGCCCCGGTTTTTTTAGACAGTGCTGAAAGAGTATTTAGTTATTTAATCCGAGAACATTTAGACCTTGTATCCAGCGGACATCTATTGGAATTCCAGCGCTGTCAAGTTTTTGGAGATCTTTTTGTAGTATTGGAGATATATTACCGTATTTTTCCAATATTTTTTGAGCTTTTTGTTTATCGCCATCTCCTTGTATTGTTATTATTAGTCGGGCTAATGAGTCTGAGGCAGTTTTAATTTTATCGGGGTTTATTTTATAGGTTCCTTTTGGAGTTCTCTCTATTGCTCCTTGTTCCATAAAGAAGTTATATCGGATTAGGTTAGCTTTTGCGTGGGCGCTTGAAGCTCCGAAACGTATAGATCTGAATATACTTGCTACGAATGTGACATAGTTTTCCATCAGATTCGTTTGGAACTGTTTATTTTGGTATAGTTTAGTTATTAGCCATAGACCGAGGATATCTGCTTTTCCTTCTTCGAATGTAGTATAAGTTTCTTGAAGAGCTTCTCTACAAGTACCTTTTCCATTTATAGTATTTTTGATACCTAATCCGTGTGCTACTTCGTGGAACATAGTATTTGCGAAAAATGCATTAAAAGTGACATATTTTTGTTGAGAAGGGTCGATAAGGATTTTAGAAATAGGAATTAAGATGCTATCAAATTTAGCTTTCATAGCGTTTTTTAGTTGCAAGCGGCGGCTACCTTTTAATAATTGGACTTTTTCGTCGTTAGGTAGGTTAATAGCAATTGTTTTACTACCGGCATTACAGTCGCCTGCGTAGTATATTACATCATAGGCATTTAGTTCTGAGTTTGAGCCGGGTTCTTCGGCTTTATATTTTTCTGGTACAGGGAGTTCTTTTTGCAATTGAGGTAATAGAGGAGCATATTTTTGCAGTCTTTTGCTCCAAGTTGTATCTTTAATAAGTATAAAAGCTTCAAAAGCAGCTTTATAGCCGAAAAGTTGATCTTCGTATGTTTCTATGGGACCTACGATGAAATCTATTTTATTGTGTTTCATATTCATCCAAGCTGTATCGCTATCGAAGTAGTTATCAGTAATAAGAGCTTTTGCACGTAATTGTAGATAGTGCTTAAAATCTGGGTCGTCTGCGTATTGAGCGGCTTTAAGGAGCAGGTCGTGGGCTCTTTGGAGTTGTTGTTTGAATGCCTGAGAATATGGGATTGCAGTGAGCTTGCCGTTGTCATCGCGGCGTATTATACTGTAATTGCTTGTTTTCAGAGGGTTATTCCATTTTATAAATTCTTCTTTTGTCATATCAATAGGATAAAAGAAGGCTCCAAGAGGTTTATTATCTACTCCTGGAAGGAATGGTTTATTTCCGTTCAATCTATCCCAAGGACCGTAGTTTATATAAAAGTATTCTCTGGCGTATTTATCAGTAAGACTTTCTATCATAGATTGATATCCATCAGCTGCAACTTCCCAGAAAAGGCTATCCATAATATCTGCTACCTTAAATAGGTAAGGTAGCATTTTCTTTTGATTTTGACTTAATCCACTTAGGTCAGTAGTAAGTTTGTATGGGAAATATTTAGATGCAAGTTTCTGATAATGAGATTGTTTATTGGAGTTGCAAGCCATTATTGTAAAAATTATTAACAAAAGAAAAATATAGAATTTTTTCATTTTAGAAGTTTATAGGGTTTTGAGGCTAAAATAGAATTTTTATTTTAAAAATAAAATATATTTTGTAAAATGCCTTAATCTATTTATAAATATGTTTTCAGTGGTGATATTTTTGGGGGAAGTTAATTAAAAATGGCGAGTATATCTTTAAGGTGTTTAATTTTTACAATTTGTATTTTAGAGTTTTTTTCATTGATTTTAGAGAATGCGGATATAAAAATTTTTTCGAAACCGAGTTTTTGAGCTTCTGCGATGCGTTGTTCAGTTCTATATACAGGTTTTATTTCGCCGGCGAGGCTAATTTCGCCAGCGAAAGCGAATTTACGAGGTATTATAGCGTTTGTGTCGGAGGATAATATAGCCATAGCGACGGGGAGGTCAAGAGCAGTGTCTGTAATTTTTATACCACCGGCGATATTTACGAAAACATCTTTTATTCCGAGGCGTACACCGAGGTGTTTTTCAATGACAGCGAGAATCATATTAAGTCTTTTATTGTCGTAGCCGGTAGCAATTCGTTGAGGGGCACTATATACAGCAGGATTTACTAATGCTTGAACTTCAACCATCAGGGGATTTATACCTTCTACTGCTGAGGCGATGGCTACTCCGCTTATATTTTCAGAGCTTCCACTGAGAAGTATTTCCGAGGGGTTTTTTATTTCTTCCAGTCCGTTGTTATGCATCTGAAAAATTGCCAGTTCAGATGTTGCACCGAAGCGATTTTTTACAGCTCGGAGCATACGGAAATTATAGTTTTTTTGACCTCCGAAGTATAGTACAGTATCGACGATATGTTCTAATATTTTAGGACCGGCAATGGAGCCATCTTTTGTTATATGACCGATGATTAGGAAGGTTGTATTTTTGCGTTTAGCAATATCTTGTAAGAGATATGTACTTTCTCGTATTTGTGTGATACTTCCCGGAGTTGATTCTGCGCGTATTGTTTGTAATGTTTGGATTGAGTCTATGATAGCCAGAGAAGGCTTTATTTCGTCAATAAGAGGGATTATTTTTTCTACTGTTGTTTCGGTAGTAAATAGAGTATTTTCGGAGTTAAGTCCTATACGTTCAGAGCGTAGTTTTATTTGTTCAAGACTTTCTTCACCTGATACATACAGAGTTTTTATGTTTGCTTTTAAAGCTGCTTGCAAGGCTAATGTAGATTTACCGATACCGGGTTCTCCACTGAGAAGAATAAGCGTGCCGGGCACAAATCCGCCTCCCAATATGCGGTCAAATTCTTCAAAACCAGAGCTAAAACGTTCAATTGGTTTATTAGAAATTTGACTAAGTAGTAATGGTGTTTTTACTTTTGTTTTTTTATCTATGATATTTTTATTATTTTCTGCATATATAATTTCCTCTTGAAAAGTGTTCCATTGACCGCAAGTTGGGCATTTGCCGAGCCAAACAGGCGATACTGTTCCACAATTACGGCATACGTATCTTTTTTTTACTTTGCTCATTTACTGACTTCTCCGATTTTTTCTTCTATTGATTTGATTTTCTGCTCAATTCTATTACTTTTATTTTTTCTTATGTCAAATTTGACAGTGGCATAAATTCTATTTGCATATGGTTCCAGTACACGATATGCCTTTTCGATGATATCAAGGGCTTCGGGCATTGTATCTGTTTCGAAAACGGTTCCCATAGGTGAAAGTTTATATGGATAGCCGCTATTGCGTATCATATCAATAACGCGGCTAACGTATTCGCTAACGCTTTCGCCTCTGTCTGTTGGAAATATTGTTAAATCTGTAAGTACTGACATAGTTATTTATTTTTTGGGATTTATATTCAGAATTTTTTCATATTTGTTTTTATTAGATAGCACTTTGGTAGCGCTGTCAATAAAAGGATCATTTTGTAGTAGATTTTTGTAGTAATTGGTATAGTCTCCGTGAATTTTATATAGCCATAAATTTATTATTTTGCTTATTTGCTCATAGTTTTCGGATATATATTGTTCCAAAGATTTGTGTATTTGTTTTTTTAGTGTGTTAATTTTTGGAGCAAATTTTGGATTTAATGCATTTTTAGCGGAGTCTAAAAATTTTTCAGCCTTAGTTTGATATTTGAAGTTTTCTTTTTTGAGGAATTCAGCAAGTTCGTTTATATATTTTTCTGAGAATAAGTGTATAGAAGTATCTTTTGGGGAATTATGTTTATAGTAGAATTCAATAGAGAATAAAAAGAGCAAGTTGTTTTGTTTTAATTTATTTATGAAATCTGAAATCTTTTCTTTTTTTATCATTATATCAGGGATAATTCCTTTGCTTTCATATACAATTCTGCCGTTTTTTGTTTTAAATGGAGTTAGGAGGCTATCTGGGATGTTTTTGAAGTTTTTATGTTTGCTATAATCAATAGCTTGGATACATCTGCCACTTGGTATATAATATTTGGCAATAGTAATTTTCATTTGAGTATTATATCCGGTATTAAAGAATTGTTGGACAAGCCCTTTCCCGACAGTTTGCCTTCCTATAATTACGCCTCTATCATAGTCTTGCATAGAACCTGCAAATATTTCGGCTGCAGAGGCACTATATTCATTTACAAGGACAGTCATAGGTATATTTGGCAAGATGGGTTTATATTGGGTATAGAATTTTTTGTTATATTTTGTTTTTTTCCCTTTTGAATATACAATAAGCATATTTTTAGGTAAGAATATATTTGCGGTATTTACAGCTTCTGAAAGGATACCACCGGGATTGTCTCTTAGGTCAATTATAATGCCTTTAATATTTTGTTTTTTAAGTTTTGAGACAGCTTTTTTCATATTCAGGCTTGTAGATGGATAGAAAGTGTTTATTTTTATGTATCCGAAATTTTCTACTGTTGTATAATAAGATATAGGGTTATCTTTTAATATTGTAAGTTTTGTTGTAATATTTATTTTTTTGTTTGCCCGTAGTATTGTAATTTTTACAGAGGTATTTTTTGCTCCGCTCATGAGGTTATGTAGTTGATAATATGTAAGATTATTGGTTTTTTTGTCATTTATAGCTATTATGATATCTCCTGGGCGTATTCCGGCATTCCATGCAGGAGAATTTTGCAGGACATCAGTGATATAAAATTTGCCTTTTATTTTAAGGATAAGTATGCCTATACCGGAGAATTTACCTTGTTGTTCAAATTTTGCGATTTCTATTTGATCTTCGTCATAGAATATTGTATAAGGGTCAAGTTGGTTTAGAGTAGCATTAATACCAGCGGTTATTATTTTTTTTGGTTCTATGGTGTCTATGTAGTTTTCACGTAGTTCTTTAAGGATATTGCTGTATATTTCCAGATATTGTAGCAGTTGGAAATCTCTATCGTCATCGGTATATATAAAAGCGAGGCTTGATATTATTGTAATGCTGATAATAAACAGTATCACGAATTTTTTATTATGCATTTTATATTTTTTTGCAAATATACAATTTTAAGCAAAATAGGGAAATGAATAATTAGAAATTAGGCATAGTCTCTGAGGAATATTTTCTGTTGGTGATAACATAAGTTAAGGTCTGATGATGTTTTTGATATGAATGTAATACAAAATAGTACTATAAGGAGGAATATTTTGCGTTCCATTTGCTCCATATGCGAGAGAGTAGGGTATAATGAAATAAGCTTTATCTTCAATATGCATAGTTTGTTTGATGGCATCTGTTAGAGCGGGGAAGAAGTTTTGCGAATTAAGCACTCTTTTACATTCACTGCAATATAGATATGCAGTGGGCTTATTTATTATTGAAGCAGAGAATTCTATAATTAGAGTATCGTTTAATGAAGGTGTGGCGTTTTGTGAATTTACGGTTTCGGGTATATAAATTATACCGTTTGGGAGAGTATCTACGGTAGTTGGTTTGTGGATGAATAGAAATTTTTTTGTGTTGATCTCTTCGGCGATGTCAGGATCTTTTGATAGTAATCTTACAGTAAAATGTAAGGGACTAAATGGAGGTATGTTATAAGGTGGATTTTGTAAATATCCAAGGTTTGGAGGTATATATATTTCTGCCATATCTCCGTCGTTTAGATATGGAATAGCTATTTTTAATCCTGGTACGGGAGAATTCTCGTTTGTAAAAAGGAATGTATCTCTTATTTGGTATGGTGTAGTGTCGTTTAGGAGATATGCTTTGTATTCAATAGTTATGTTGTTTAGATTTTGGGCATTTATACCTATGCCGTAGAAGTCGTGTTGTATATATATAGAGCTATCGGCAGTGATGTCAAATTTTTTGAAGTTTGTTTGGATAAATTCATTGAATTCAGAGATTGCATTTGTAAGAGTTTTTTTTGAGATTATTCTGAAAAATATTGCGATGGTTGCATTTGCGTCGATATTTGGTAAGCTATGTGAGCCATAAGCGAGGTAGTTTGGTAGGATAATTATTCCGACGGCTCCATCGTATAGTGTTTGGAGTATTTGTGTTAGATATGGATTTATTTTATTATCTCCGAGAATAAATTTAACAGTATCATTTTTTATGAAGTATTCGTTTTTGTCAATATTGAAACCGCTGTATTCAAGGGTGATACTGTCTCCGTCCATAAGTTTTGGAGGAGCGCCTTTATATTGGATATGGTAATAGTATCCTTTTTTAGCTTTATAGAAATCCAGTTTTGTTTGAGAGATAAAGTTTATGATTTGAATTTCTTCTTGTTGTTTATTCAGACGCGATTTTAGGCAAGAGGTAAAAATTAGTAATATTAGTAGTATTGTGAGCTTATTTAGTTGCATATTTATTTTTTCGAATCAGATTTATAATTAAGCCCATAATTATGATTATTAGTATAGGAGTAATTAGGTTAAATATTTGCCAGAAAGTTTTTTGCTTGTTTACGATACGTTGATCGAGTAGTCTGAGTTTAAATTCTCTGGAGCGGATAGACATTAGACCTTTATCGTCGCATAGATAGTTTAAGGCATTGATAATGAATTGTTTATTTCCGTTATATACCATTAGTGAATATTTATCGAATCCCAATGGCATTATTTCACCAGTTGATTTAACTACGTTTTTTATTATATCTCCGTCTGAGACTACAATCATTTTTGTAGGTTTACTTTCTTGTATAAAATGGGCACCTTTTGGTAAATATCGTTTTACGAGTCTACCTTTATATAAAGATGGGAATTGTCCTTCTAATAGGACAGCTACTGGTACGTATTGACTATTGAATAGCTTTTTATTTATAGGTTCAGATATGTTTTTAAGACTGATTTCTATTGGGAAGTTGACGCCGATAATTCGTGTATATTCTGATGTTGTCAGCAGGACAGTTTTTTTTATTTTAGGATTTTTGCCGACGGTATCGATAGAGCTAACGAATTCTGTTTTTATAGCGTCTAAGTATTTGTTTATAACGTGGTTATTATGAGTTATAAGAACAGGGAAGTAATACCAAGGATACCAATGGGTGCGTTCTTGACCTGTTTTTGAGACGCCTTTAAGCATAATTTTTGAGCAATAAACGTCTTGTAGTAGGTTTGTATTTATTCTAACGCCATAGGTAAATAATTGATCATCAATTTTTATTGTTTGGGTGAGTGCGGGCATAGCAAATGCTCTGTCAAAATAGAAAACGCTATCCATATCGATATTTACGCCGTCAATTAGCCAGAGAATTTTTCCACCTTTCATTAGGTATTGGTCGATTACGAATTTATCTTTTTCTGAGAATGGGAGTGTTGGTTTGGCAATTATGATTGCAGCGAAGCTGTCTAAAATACCGTATTTACCACCTATATTTCCGCGTTTTACGTCATAGTATTCGCTTAAAGCTTTTTCAATATCCCATACGAATAGTTCTGGCAGTTCACCGTGTCCTGTGATAAAAGCTATTTGTGGTTTTTTTGTTCTGGATATTTTGTAGATAAGGTTTATAAATTTGTATTCCAGAGTTTGGATAGAGTTGTTAATATTTTCCAGACTTGTTGGAGGATATTGCAGGTCGTTATTTAGAAGGTTTAAGCCATATTCTTTTGTTATTAGAGTATCTTTTTTTGGATTATATGTTGTGTATGTTATTACAGCAGCGGGGAATATTAGAGTTTTTTTAGCTTCTCCTTGGTTAACTTCTTGATTTTCAACGGGCACTATTCCTAATTGATATAGATGTTTATATAGAGCTATTCTTTTTTTTTCGTCCATATTTTCGTCGGTGGGGTTTACAAATTCGTAATCTAAATTTATGCCTGCATACACTTTAAATTCATCGAGTAGTTCTTTGATGGCACGTTTAAATTTTTTGAAGTTTAAAGGAAGTTGATTTCCTTCCAGATACACAGTAATAAAAATTTTTCCATTAAGATTTTTTAAAGTTTTTTTAGTAAAAGAAGATAGAGTGTATCGTTTTTCTGCTGTCATATCAAATCTGGCGAATATGTAATAAGAGATTATATTTAAGCTTATAATTATTATGAATATTAAGCTAAGAGATAACAGATTTTTGTTTTTTATTTTTTTTCTTTGGGTATTCATTTTTCAGAATTAGTTTTAGAATATTTAATTTACTTAAAATTAATGATTTATTGTATATTTTTAGGATGAAACCGTTAGTATGTTTTATGTTTTGCAAAGCTAATAAAAAAAACTATATAT
>CAZWVR010000035.1:0-21118 GCA_964637235.1 uncultured Bacteroidales bacterium
ACTCCCCCTAAGCCCCCTCTGATTACAAACAGAGGGGGACTTTTTAGACAGCCTCAGTTTTTATGACCCTGAGGATATTATGAACCAAAGTCGTCAAATAATATATTTTCATCAGGCACACCGAGGTCGTATAACATTTTTTTCACGGCGGCTATCATAAGAGGGGGACCGCATAGGTAGTATTCAATTTCTTCTGGTTCTTCGTGTTTACTTAGGTACATATCATATACAACTTGATGGATAAAGCCGAGAGGAGCACCCCAATCAACACCTTCTGGTGGTTTATCTGAATAAGCGACAGTAAATTTGAAATTATCGAATTCTTTTTCAAGGGCTCTAAATTCTTCTTCATAGAACATTTCATTAGGATTTCTTGCGCCGTACCAGAAAGTTATAGGAATATCTCTTACTTTTAAAGTTTTAAGTAGATGGAATATATGGGAGCGCATGGGTGCCATTCCTGCTCCGCCACCGATAAACATTTTTTCGTTTTTTGTATCTTTTAGAAAGAATTCTCCGTAAGGACCTGATATTGTTACTTTATCACCTGGTTTACGTGAGAATATATAAGATGAGCACACACCGGGAGGAATACCTTTTTTCCAGTTATTAGTTTGTTTATCCCATGGAGGGGTAGCAATTCTAACATTAAGCATTATAATATCATTCTCAGCAGGGTGATTAGCCATAGAATATGCTCTAAATGTATGTTCTTTATTTACCATTTTCAATGACCACATATTATATTTGTCCCATATTGGTTTAAATTTTTCGTCAACTTCAATATCTTTTGAGAAATCTACTTCTACTGGTGGGACATATACTTGGACATATCCGCCGGATTTAAAGTTTAGGGTTTCTCCTTCTGGTAGTTTAACAACAAATTCCTTGATAAATGAAGCTACATTTTTGTTTGATACGACTTCGCATTCCCATTTTTTTACACCTAATACTTGTTCAGGAACTTTTATTTTTAAGTCTTGTTTAACTTTAACTTGACAAGCCAAACGCCAGTTTTCTTGTATTTGTTTTCTTGTAAAAAAACCTTCTTCGGTAGGGAGAATCTGTCCTCCGCCTTCTAAAACTTGGACTTTACACATGCCACATGTTCCTTGTCCACCGCAAGCAGAAGGTACAAATATTTTCTGTTCAGCTAAGGTATGTAGTAAACTGGAACCGACGTTAACTTCAATTACTTTATCGTCGTTTATAACTATTTTTGCTTTCCCAGAGGGAACGAGTTTTGCTTTTGCATATAGAAGTACGCCTACCAATATGAATATTACGAATAGAAATACTAAGGTAGAAATTAGTACGATGTAAAAGATATCTGAAACTATCATCGTAATTTTTTTTAAAGTTTTATACCCATAAAAGACATAAAAGCTATACCTAAAAGACCGGTTATTATAAATGCAATACCAGCCCCTCGTAGAGGTTTAGGGATATTAGAATATTTTAATTTTTCGCGTATTGCAGCCATAACAACGATTGCAATGAACCAACCTATTCCAGATCCCAGACCATAAACAGTGGCTTCTGCTAAGGTATGGTATTCTCTTTCTTGCATAAATAGCGAAGCTCCTAATATAGCACAGTTTACAGCTATAAGGGGTAAAAATATCCCTAAGGTGTTATAAAGAGCAGGAGCATAACGTTCTACAACCATTTCTACTAATTGAACCATTGAAGCTATTACTGCAATAAACACAATAAAACTCAAAAAGCTTAAATCTACATTTGCAAGTTTAGGGCTGAGCCATGATAATGCACCTGGTTTCAGCAGATAGTTGTCAATAATGTAATCCACAGGTACTGTTATTGCCATCACAAAGATTACGGCAATACCTAATCCGAAAGCAGTTTTTACAGATTTGGATACTGCAATAAAAGAACACATGCCTAAGAAATAGGCAAACACTAAGTTGTCAATGAAAATTGACTTTATGAAAATATTTAGAAGGTTTTCCATTTTTTGTTTTTTTTAGTTTTTTTCTTGCAGTTGAGTATATTTAGCACGATGAATCCATATTATAACTCCTACTGTAATAAGAGCCATAGGAGGAAGAATCATCAAGCCGTTGTTCATATATCCAGCTTTATATAGTGCTTCTGGTATAATTCTAATTCCCCAAATGGTACCGGAGCCAAGCAGTTCTCTAAAAAACGCTACTATTATTAAAATGATACCGTATCCTGCTGCATTGCCTATTCCATCGAGAAAAGATTCGAAGGGCTTGTTCCCAAGTGCAAAGGCTTCTAAACGACCCATTATTATGCAGTTAGTTATAATAAGTCCAACAAAAACAGATAATTGCTTACTGACATCATATACATAAGCTTTTAAAAATTGGTCAACAATTATAACCAGAGAAGCAATAACAACTAATTGGACTATTATTCTAATTCTGGTAGGTATTGTATTTCTTAATAAAGAGATTATTACATTTGAGAAAGCGAGTACGAACATTACAGACAATGCCATCACAACAGCAGGCTGTAATTTAACGGTAACAGCTAAGGCTGAACATATTCCTAAGATTTGAACTATGACAGGATTGTTGATATTGATAGGATCTGTCAGTATTTTTATTTTTTTTGCCATTGTTTAATGTTTTTTGTGTTTTTTAAAGTAATTTTCATATGGTTTAAGCGAATCGTAGAGCATACGTTGAAGACCTTTACTTGTCATAGTACCTCCTGAGATCCCATTTACTTGATGAGGATTACTCATATCTGCCATGCCACCTTTTATTACTAATATGGATACGAATTTTCCGGTTTCGTCAAATAATTTTTTACCTTTAAATTGCTTTTGAAATTTTTCAGTAGTAATTTCAGCACCGAGGCCTGGCGTTTCGCTTTTATGGTCGAATTTAACTCCGTAAATAGTATTAAAATCGTCCTCCAATGCAATATATCCCCATATAGGACCCCAAAGACCTTTGCCTAATACAGGGATAACATATAAAGTTTTTCCGTCTATATTTGCTTCGAATAATGGTAGTTCTCTTTTTTCTACGGGTTTACGATTTTCGTCTTTTAGATTTATATGAAAAGCGTCTGTATGGGGGTTTTTAATAACTTCACCCTTTGAGTTTATTACATAAGAATTTACAAAGTATTTTTTGAATAGTTCTGGTGCTTTTTCTCTTTTGCATTTTATACCAATGGAACCGAGCATTGCTTGTTGTTTCTCCATTTCAATATTTTTCTGCTGTTTATCTTTTAGAGAAGTAGCTGTAAAAGATAGAGCTAAAGCTACTACAATTACCAATACAGCAGAATAGATAAAGGTATATGTATTACTTTGTACGTTCATTTGTGTTTGTTTTTTTAATTATTAGCAGTTGCTCTTTTTAATCTTCGTTTTATATTAGCTTGAACAACGAGATAGTCAATCAAAGGAGCAAAAGCGTTCATTAGTAATATTGCTAACATAACTCCTTCTGGATATGCTGGATTAACGACCCTGATTAAAATAGCCATTAGACCAGCAAAGAAGCCATAAAACCATTTACCTGTTTTAGTTTGGGTTGCTGTTACAGGGTCTGTAATCATAAATACCATTCCAAAGGCAAAGCCTCCTAATATTAGATGTTCCCAGAAAGGAATTTGCATAGCGGGAGTAGAACCTACAGCATTGAATATTAAGCCCATTACTGTTCCACCAATAAATGCAGATAGCATAATTCGCCAGCTTGCTACACCTGTATAAAGTAAAATAAGTGCTCCAATAGCAATAGCTATTACGGAGGTCTCACCTATTGAACCGGGAATAGTTCCTATAAACATATCTGATATACTCCAATGACTATGGAATTGTGCCAACTGATCAGTAGAAGTTAGGCTTGCCAAATCTCCCAATGGAGTAGCACCGGTGATTCCTTGTACTATATGATCTTTGTTTTTAGCAAAATCTGCTATCCATACTTCAGTACCGGACATTTTGGATGGATATGAGAAAAATAGTATAGCCCGAGTTAGCAGAGCAGGGTTAAATATATTCATTCCGGTGCCCCCGAATACTTCTTTTCCGAATATAATAGCTAAAATAGTAGCTACTGAAACTGTCCATAATGGTATATCTACTGGCACAATCAATGGAATTAACATACCACTGACTAAAAATCCTTCATTGACTTCTTCGTGTTTGATTTGAGCAAACATAAATTCAATAAACAGACCTGAGATATAGGCTACAACTATTATAGGCAGAACTTTTTTAAACCCAAACCAGAAGTTTGCCCATAGCCCGGCATGCTCTCCAATAGATAAATGATATTGGTATCCTACATTCCACATACCAAATAAAAGAGCTGGTGTTAGGGCTATAACCACTATAAACATAAGGCGTTTACTATCGGCAGCATCACGAATGTGCGAGCCTTTGGTTGTAGTTTTGTTGGGTACAAATGTAAATGTTTCAAAAGCTTCAACTGTTGATCTGAGGAAATGTAGTGGCTTGCCAGGCTCTGTTTTTTCTTTAAGATTATCAAAGAATTTTCTTAACCACATTGTTTTTGTATTTTTTTATCTACCGAATTCTTTAATCATTAAAGAAATACCTTTGGAAACTAATTCCTGAAGGTCAATTTTAGAGACACAGACGAATTCACATAGAGCTACATCTTCTTCAATGACTTCGTATATGCCGAGTTTTTCCATTAGTTCGACATCTTCGATTGCAAGTGCTTTGAAAAAATGTGCAGGTAAAATATCCATAGGAAGTACTTTTTCCAGTACGTCTGTAAATATAAATGGTCTTTTCCCACCGTGTAGATTTGTGTCGATAACCCATTCTCGTTTAGGCTGAAGCCATGAGAAAAAGCTTCTGGATATACTAAACTTATTAAACCCTGGTAATAACCAGCCAAATAGCTCGTATTTATTACCTTCTGGAATTACAGATATTAGATTGTGATAAAAACCGATGTGTTCTTGTTCTGTCACTTTAAAGCCGGTAAGTGGATTGCCACTGATAAATCTTACATTATCTCCTTTAATTTTTCCGTCTATAATGTCTTGAACTCGCATCCCAGATATAATACTGTAATATTTTGGCTCTTTGACTTCTGAACCTGCCAGAGCAATGATTTTTCTTAGATCTAATTTTTTGTCTCTAAATAGTCGTGCAATGAATATGATATTTTGCGGTTTTATTGTCCAAATAATATCTCCTTTTGCTATTGGAGTAGTATTTGCTATTTGTATTCCTACATTGCCTGTTGGGTGTTTACCTTTGAAATATTGCTTTATAACCCCTTGAATTTCAATTCTTTCAAATATATTATCTTTGATATCTGCATTTAGGTTGAGATATATTGGTGTTTCTCCAACTAATTTTTTGATAATATTTAGACCTAATGCAAAAGTCTCAATTTCATCTTTAAAGATAAATTGATAGTCAGGCGCTAAGGGAGCTGTGTCAAAGGTAGAAATGTGGATAGCCTTAGGCTTTTTTTGTGGGTCTGCTACTATTCCGTATGGTCTTTGGATAAAGGATATCCATAACCCGCTGTTTATCAATATAGAAGCAATCTCGTCAGGGGTTAATTTTTTGTAGTCGTCGATATCAAAATTTTCATATTCTATTTGTTCATCTGGTTTAATAACTACTTCCAGTAATTTTCTGCGTTCCCCACGTCTGATTTCTGTAATTTCACCACTTACTGGTGCTGCTATTCGGGCATTTTCGTTGTTTTTGTCATAAAGTAGGATTGTACCAGCTTTTACTCTTTCTCCCTTCTTTTTTAGAAGTTTGGGCTTAATTTCTTTAATTTCATCTGGACGAACGCCATACGAAAGCCCTAAGGGGAGAGAGACTATTTCAGGTTTGGCTTTACCTTTTAGGTTTATATCCAAACCTTTTTTTATTTTTATAACGTTCATGTTAATAAAAATTTTTTTAATATTCGTTTAAAAATTATTTTTATAATTTATAATGAAAAATTATAAGTTGTATAAGCAATACAAAGTTTATAACTTTTTACAAACAATCAAAATTTTATTTTTATTTATTTTTTTTATTTGCGCTTTAATTTATTGTTTTTTAGCTAATTAAATTTATAATTATTTTGTCAACATAAAAAATATTGATTTATATCAATGATTGAAGTAAAAGTATATAATAATTTGTGAAAAATTGTTAAATAATAGATGTGATAAATTAAGGCATAGATTGAGATAATTGCTTGATAATAAGTGTGGTATAAATATTGAAAATATTGAGAGATAATATCTAATTAGTTAGTAAAGGTTAATTTTTACTTGTGTGTTTTGTATCCTTTCTTTTGCCCAGCGGAAATATTCTGGATTTATCTCAATACCGATAAAACCGCGGTTATATCTCTTTGCTACAACGCCGGTAGTTCCACTTCCCATAAATGGGTCAAGGATTGTGTCTCCTTCTTTTGAGCCTAAAAGAATTATCCGTTCAAGTAATTCCTCTGGTTTTTCCGTTGGATGCGGTGTAATATGGCGTTTAGCATTGATTATCCAGAGGTTTCGCATCTGTTTGCCATTATTCATTTTTTTGGCAAGCTCGTAATTGAAAAAATATTTTTTTGTTTTGCTTGCCAACCATATTAATTCTGTGGAAGGAGCAAATCTGTTTCTTGATAATAGAGGCGTTGCATTGGGTTTATACCAGATAATATCGTTTATTATCCACATTCCAAGACTTTTAAGTGCCATACCTATTGAAGGGTGATTGTGCAGAGTGCCTGAAATCCAAAGAGTTCCCTGTGGTTTCAGAACGCGGATACATTCTTTTATCCATTTTAGGTTGAATTGGTGAATGTCGTCAATCTGGTCCCAATCGCCTTTGTTAAGTTTGGCGGGTTTGCCAGATTTTACTGTCAAAAATTTTTCGCCTGACAGATTATAAGGTGGGTCTGCAAAAATTAAATCTATACTCTGGTCTTTGATTTTTTTAATTTCTATACAGCAATCGCCGTTAATCAGTTGTATTTCAGAAGAGTTGTTTGAGTGCATATTAAGACTTTAAGAAAGTTCCTTAATCTCTCTGGATTTCTTACAGTTGTGGAAATAGACCAGGGGCGTTTCATTATAATAATTATATGGCAAAGATATAACTATTTGAAGAGAAAACAAGGCATACGTTGGGATATACCCTTGTATGCCTTGTTTAGAGGTGAGTTTAGTCGTTGATGGAAGCTACTTTTTTGATTTTTAGTGATAGAATAACAAAACGGACAAATTGGATAATAATACAGCGGCGTTTGAAACGTTCCCAAGCCAGTGGATACATTCCGAATTGATGTTCTGTATAATTTCGTTCACTCCAAGGGATTTTTATTTTGTTTTGTTTCATAGTTTTATATTTTTTTGGGTTTCTATTTAATCTGGGATTAGATACCAGAAAGGTTTAACTTTTGCTTTCCATAAGAATAAGTAATGCATTAGCCACTTGAACCAGTGTCCAGCAGAGCCTATTTCACCGATTGTATATCTTATATCTCTACCGAAATCAGGATATTTTTTATAATCTGGGATAGTTGGATAAACAGACATAGTTCCGGCGAGTCCTCTGAGTCCATATCTTATTGATACTACGCATACGCTTGCTATTTCAGCCATTGATGCTTTATGTTTGAAAGAAGGTTTTCCGGTTAATATCCATTCTGCGATATTAAGAGCAGTAGCGTGAGCCATTACAGCACTTGGCATACCCGTTCTTGGAGGTGCAGGGGTAAGAGGTCTGCCGGATGGAGTTTTAAAAGGTTTAGATATAGTATGAGGAGGAGCGAATGCAATTCCGATTGCGAATATATTTGGATATGTAGGATTTTGGAGTTTTTTAGGCCAGTCGTCGCCAGTCCATTCGTGATAAGGTTTTTTTGCGCTTTCGTAGTCGGCATCGACAATCATTAATTTATTTGGTTTAAAAAGTTTTGGGGTATAGTCTTCGCCGTTTGGTCCAGTTGCTGTTATACCAACGCCGGTAAATTGGGGTATAAGCATAGCGAAGTCGTATTCCAGGACTTTTTCTTCGCCTGAATAAGTTTCGTAGAATATTTTTCCGGGTTCTATTTTATAGACGGAAGCTTGGTTATGCCATTTTATTCCATATTCATAGAACATACTGGCTACGAGGTCTCTTGTATGGGCAATGTAGTTATTAAATTTTACATAAGCACCAGCCATTCCTAAATCTCCGATAAAGAATTCATTTGTGATGTAATGGATTTCAGCTTTATCGTCCAGTTTTAGTTTTTTTATTAAGGCTGCGACGTTCATAGTATATTCCAGAGCAGCACCTTGGCAAGTAGCACCACCATGACCCAATCCTATTACTATGCGTTGTTTTTGTCCTTTTTTCATTTTTTCGATAGTCTCTTGTAGTTTAGCCCATGCTTGGGAGGCATGTTCATAATTACAGATAGAAACAGTATTTCCAGTTTCTGGTCCGAGGCCAGGAGTTGCTTCAAAGTTGAGTTTAGGACCTGTGGCGTTTATTAGATAATCGTAATAGACTTTGTCTTTTTGTCCTTGTTTTTCACTGTTTACATATTCTATGGATACATAAGGTTTATTTTCGCCGGCATCTCCTTCTGGATGAATGGAGATTGCTCTGGCAAGCCTAAAGTCTACGCCGATTTTTTCATATACAGGTTTAAGAGGGAAATAGATTTGTTCAGGCTTCATTTGTCCGGTACCTACCCATATATTTGAAGGCACCCATTGATAGTTTTCATTAGGGGATATAACTGTAATTTCTGCCTTTTTTTTAAGTTTACGTTTAAGGTTGAGGACAGCAGTATGGCCTGCTATTCCTGCGCCTAATACTACTACTTTTGTCATATAAAATATTTTTTTATGTTTTATAAAAACAAAAATATAGTATTTTGTCAAAAATGCAAAATATTATTATTTTTTAACAAATTTATTGTATAGAATTATTGGTTGGTACTATAAATCATATCTTACTAATAGTTAGATAGTTATAGTAAATTTAGAAAGTTTTTATACGAATAAATTTAAGTGCAGTTAGTGGTATATTTTTACCGCAATTAGATAGAGTTTATCCATTGGAGAATGTCGTTTAAAACTTCTTGTCTATTAATTTCATTGAGCATTTCATGTCTGCCTTGTGGGTATAATTTTAGTTTTAGATTGTTTAAACCAGCTTTTTTATAGTCATTAGCGACGCGTTTGGGTCCTTTACCGAATTCTCCTACTGGGTCATTTTCACCGGATAATATGAATATAGGCAAATTTTTGGGTATTTTGTTTATATTTTGTTTTTTTACGATAAAGTCCATAAGGTCAAAGACATCGTAGAAAAATCTATTTGATGGTATCCAGCCGCAATATTCATCGGAAGCATATTTGTTTACAATTTGTTCATCTCGGCTTAGCCAGTCATATTCTGTTTTTGTAGGTTTAAAATGTTTGTTATAATCTTTAAAACTCATTGTATATAATAGTTTAGATTTTGCGTGTTTGCCTTTTATGGCACCTTGCGTTAAAGCAATAAGTTTACCTAATTTTATTAGGAGACCTCTTTGTCCGGAGGTTCCAGATATAATAACTCCGTTGATTTTATTTGCATATTTAGTAATATAAGCTCTGGCGAAAAATGAGCCCATGCTATGGCCTAAAAGATATATAGGTAATTGAGGGAATTTATATTTTATTTTATCTGTTAGCAGAACGATGTCGTTTAAAACGGTATTCCAACCGTTTTTTTCTGCAAAGAAGCCAAGATTTTCTATGTTATTTGCTGTTTTTCCATGACCTCTTAAATCCATGGCATATACTGCAAAGCCGTTATATGTAAAAAATTCAGCAGTTTCTTTGTATCTATTGGCATGTTCTGCCATACCATGGATTATTTGAATAATTTTTTCAGGTTCTTTATTTTCAGGAAGCCATTCATAGACAAAGATATTGGTATTATCAGCAGTGTTGAGATTAAACGTATTTTGTACCATAGTTTTTCTTTTTTTCCAAAGATAAAAATTTTTTTATAATAGTCAATTTATTTGCGTTATATAGCTAAGGTTTGTTTAAGTGGATATAATTTTTTTATCTTTACGCTACTTTTAATTTTTCAAAACTCAATACAATGAAAAAGAATTTTTTTCAGCGGCTAAAAGAGTTTTCAAAAGCTTTCTGGGTTGCTAATACAATTGAACTTTTTGAACGTTGGGGCTGGTATGGTTTATTTAATGTTTTGGCGATTTATTTGACAACTGTTCTTGGATTTACGCAAGTTCAGAAAGGTAATTTAATGGGAGTAGTTAGTTCTATGGTTTATTTTTTACCAGTATTTACTGGTGCTATTTCTGACAGAATTGGTTATAAAAAGAGTTTAATAGTTGCTTTTGTATTGTATTTTATGGGCTTCTTTTTAATGAGTAAAATGAAGAGTTATGGAGCAGTGTTTGCTTCATTTGCAATAGTAGGGTTAGGTGCTGCTATTTTTAAACCGCTTATTTCTGCAACAATATCTAAAACCACGAATAAGAGCAATAGCATTTTGGGCTTTGGTATTTTTTATATGATGGTAAATCTTGGCGCTTTAATAGGTCCTATAATATCCTCCAAATTACGTGAAATAAATTGGCAATATGTTTTTTATTCCTCACTTATTGCTGTTGCCATAAATATTGTTATAGTTTTATTTTTATATCAAGAGCCAGATAGAGAACCTAATAAAGATTCTTTGGGAGAGACATTATATAAGATAGTCAAAAATATATACATTGCTATTATAGACTGGCGATTTGTTATATTTTTATTGTTAATTGTTGGTTTTTGGACAATGTATAATCAGTTATTTTTTACACTTCCTGTATTTGTTGAGCAGTGGGTAGATACTTCTATTTTATACAATGCTATATATAAGTTTTGGCCTGGTTTAGCAAATTTTTTAGGTAATGGTCATGGAGCTATCAATCCGGAGATGATGCTTAATATGGATGCATTTTTCATTGTATTGTTTCAGATTATTATATCAAGTATAGTGATTAAAATGAAGCCCATTCGTGCTATGATAACAGGATTTACAATTGCCACGATAGGTATTACTTTTATGTTTATTTTCCGTAATCCTATTTATATAGTACTGGCAATTTTGATTTTTTCGATAGGGGAGATGACAGGTTCTCCTACGATTACCTCATATATAGGTTTAATTGCAGATAAAGATAAAAAGGCTCTTTATATGGGCATGTCTTTTTTGCCTGTTGCCGCAGGTAATTATTTGGCTGGAAAAATTTCTGGTAATGTTTATCAAAGTATTGCAGATAAACCTACTTTATTAAAAGATTATTTAATAAATCATGGGATAAATGTTCCGAAAGATATTAAACCTAATGAGTTGATGAATTTTGCTACTGAAAAACTTTCACTCTCTGCTCATAAGATTACTGATATTTTGTGGAAAACATATAATCCTGCAAAAATTTGGCATGTATTTGTGGCTATTGGAATGATAACTATTATAGGGCTTATATTATACGATATGTTTATAATCAAGAGGAAACAAAAAAGTTGATGGATTTTATATTTGTGTATAAATATGCTTTAATGCATTGTTAATCAAATAGTTGTTATAGCCAATTTTAAATTATCTATATGTAGGGAGAAATTTTTAGACTATTGCTATTAGATTTTATGTATTTTGATAAGTGGTAATTTTGAAAAAAAATTGTTTTTTTTGTAAAAAAAGTTATATATTTGCACCGCAACAAAAGACCGAGGTAGCTCAGTTGGTTAGAGCGCCTGACTGTGGATCAGGAGGTCATGGGTTCGAATCCCATCCTCGGTACTGAGCTTGCCTTTATTACAGTATAAATCTTTCCTCTTGTGAAAATTGATTTATAAGTGATGGGAATTGATCTAATATTTTATTGATTTTTAGTACATCAAATGCAGTTATTGCTTCCAATAATTGATTTCCGTAGTTTTTAAGTTCCGGATTATTAAATTTTTGGGCTATGTTAATAATTCTTTCTGCAAAATTTTTAATCATAATAAAGGACATACCTCTTTGGAGATTGCGATATGTTCCTAATAGTTCATTTTCAATGGCATATTTTAGTTCTCTATAATATTTTTGTTTTTCTGATAGATGTTTTTCTCTTCTGGCTTTTTCTATGAGTTTTTTATCTTTTCTTTCTAAGTTTATAAACATTACAAGGATTGTCTCTTGTTTAGGTTCTGGGATGATTCTGATAAAGTAGTTTTGATATATGTTTTCAACAACAAACCGTTGTGGATATCCTGTTTCTCTGACGAGTTCAAAATATTTAAAGAATTTATCTTTCCATTTTTGCGGGATAATTTGTTCTATTGTTGTAGCTGTACGTTCAAATTCTGGATTAGATGGGAAGTGGATTGCAATTATATCTCCGTTAAGGTTAGTTAGTACGATATCGTCTGGGAGTAGATTAAATATTTTTTCTTTGACGAGGTATTTATGCTTTATAAGGTCTTCTGTTTGTTTTTTTGCGGTTAGATCTTCTACAATAATAATACCTCCGCTGATGATGCCATTATCTGTTGAAAATTTGTATTTTTTTATAGTTAAGGAGACGTATAAAAGTTTTGATTTTAGAACTATTTGGGTTTCTGTTGAAAAAATTTCCTTATCTGATTGAAAAAATTCGGTTATTTGTTTTGTTAGATTTCTATCAAGTATGTAATTAAGTGATTTTCCAACGAGTTGATTTTTAGAAAGTTTTAGTATTTCAAGGAGTTTTTCGTTAACATCAGATATTATAAAATCTTCGTTAAATTGTAGGATACCTATTGGCATTTTTTTGAATAGCAGTTTATATCGTGCTTCGCTTTCTCTCATATTATTTTCTGCTTTTTTTCTGACGAATATTTCATGTTTGAGCAGTTCGTTAGTTTCTTTTAGTAATTTTTCATTTTTATTTTTTTCTCTATATCGGATAATCATAAAGATTAGAATAATTAGGGCTAATAATCCGATAATAATACCGTATAAGAGATTTCGTTTATATAGACGTTTTTCCATTTTAAGTTTTTCCTGTTGGGCTTTCATTTTGAATATCTGAATATCTTTTTCTTTATTTTGGGCTTCTAAGTTCATTTGAAGTGAGGAGAAGCGTTGAGTTTTTTTATACTCATAATATTCTTTTAAGGCTTGGGCATATTTTTTTTGAAATATTAGAGCCTGAGATGTGTTATTTTGTTTTTGATAAATATCGCTTAATATAGCCAAAATATTGGGTTTTATATCTATTAAATTTATGGTGTTTGAGATATTTAGTGCCTCAGTAGCATATTTAGAGGCTTTTGTATAATTTTGATTATTGAAGTAAATTTTAGCCAAGAGATAATATGCTTTTGCCAATTTATCCTTTTGGTTAATTTGTTGGAAAAGTTTTGCAGCGCTGTTTATGTGTTTAAGAGCAAATTCTTGTTGCGCATGTTCTAAATATATTTCTCCGAAAAAGAGGTGAGTTTGGGCTATATTGATTAAATCGTTATTTTTTTTGTATTCTATGAAAGCTTTATTCAGAAAAAACAATGATGAGTCTAAAAAGGAAAGTTGATTATATGCCTTAGCTAATAGGTAGTATATATCGGCTATGTGATTAGATTTTTGGGCGAGTTTCATAGTCTTTTTAAGCATAGAGATACTTTTTCTTGGTTTAGTATCCATATAGGCTTTGCTCATAAGTAAGTAAGTATGAATAAGTCCTTTGTTGTTGTTGTTATTTTTAAATATATGTAGGGCAGTTTTAAGTTTTTCAATTGCAATATCTTCAATTTCTTGTTTGATATATGCTTGTGCAATATTAGTCAGGCTGTAAGCCATAAGAGTATCGTTATTTTTTTGTCGATAAATGTCGTAAGCTTTGAAGAAGGCTTCGGTAGCCATAAAATATGTATGTTGTCGCATATAGCATTTTCCGAGCATAGTATATGCGGAAGCCAGTTTCATAGAATCTTTTAATTTAGAGGCTATTTGTTCAGCTAATGCGGCAAATTGCATAGCCATTTGATAGTTTGTATCTATATATGCGTTATAGAGTTGGATACATAGGTCAAAAGCAGTACTATCATAACCTTTTTTGTTCACGTAGTTGAATAGGTTATTTTGGAGAGAGTCTATGTTTTGGGCTTTTAATATACTAAGGGCAAATAGGAGTATAAGTATAATTTTTTTCATATTTTCGTTATTTTGTGCCAAAAATGTATTTTTGTCTAAATTAAAACTTTAAATTGAAAAATGAAAAACCACCTTGAACAGCAAATAAAACAAGTTAGGGATATTTTTACAAAATTTTTGGAGCAAAAAAAATACCGAAAGACACCGGAGCGATATGCTGTTTTGGAGGAGATATATCAGATAGATGGGCATTTTGATATAGAGACATTGTATATGCGAATGAAAGAAAAGAATTATAAGATAAGCCGAGCTACTTTGTATAATACAGTTGAGTTATTGCTTGAAAGTGGTCTTATAATTAAGCATCAATTTGAGGCTAAAAGTGCTATTTATGAGAAGGCTTATGCTACACATCAGCATGATCATTTTATTTGTATTTCTTGCGGAAAAATAATTGAATTTTGCGATCCTCGACTGCAAGAAATTCAGAACGATTTAGAAAATTTATATGGAATAAAGATAATGCATCATTCATTATATTTTTATGGATATTGTAGTGATTGTTTAAAAAAGCATAGAAAAGATATTCAAGACAGTTAGCAAGTATAATTATTTGATTGTCAATGTATTAGTTTTTTTTATAATGCCATATATTAGATGACAAAAAATTGGTTAGAAAAATTTTGAAGTGGGTTATTTACTTTTTTTGAAAATCAGGGTTGAGGTTATGCTGTCTTCTGTTTCTTCTAATACAAGTTTTTCAGCTGAAATATTTTTGATATATACTTTAAATTTATTTTTAAAGCTTTTATCAGCTACATAAATTGTATCATTTACTAATTGCCAAGTTCCGAAAGTTGTATCTCCCCAAATAGTTCCTTCAAAAATATTATTAGGATAGAAGTTAATTCTGGTAGTGCTTTTTAGTTCATTAATAGCTAATTGGTAGCTTTCAGGATTTTCAATAATTTGCGAAGTTTTAACATCATAGAGGACCCATGAGCCTATCAGAAGCTGCTTTTTATCTTTTTGACAGGCATTTATAACGATAGCGAATAAAAAAATAAGTATTTTGAACTTTTTAAATTCCAAGGTTATCTTTTACTTTTTCAAAAAAAGATTTGTTTTTATTGGGATTAAAATTAGGAGAATTTCTCAATTTTTCAAAAATCTTTTTTTCTTCTTTTGAGATATTTTTAGGCACAAAAAGGTTAATTTTTACAAGCAGATCGCCTTTTTTTCTGTATTGATAATGAGGCAAACCTTTATTTTTTATTCTAATAATTTTTGCGGGGTCTGTTCCTGGTTCTATTTTAAGTTTTATTTCTTTATCGACAGTAGGAACTTGCACAGTTGTTCCGAGAATGATGTCAGGAATACCTAAATTTAGTGTGTATATTAGATCTAATCCATCTCTTTTGAGTTGGGGGTGAGGAATTTCTTGGAAGCTTATTATTAAATCTCCTGGGATACCGCCTTTTGGAGCGGCATTACCTTTTCCACGGAGAGTTAATTGATGATTATCAGTGACGCCTGGTGGAATATCAAATTCGATGATTTCTTCGCTTTTGATTATACCTTGTCCTGCGCAGTATGGACAAGGTTCTTTTGGGATACGACCTTCGCCATGGCAAGTAGGGCATTCAAATCTTTGTGTTACAGTACCGAAGATGCTGTATGTACTTTGTGATATATATCCACGACCTTGGCAAGTATGGCAAGTTATGAATTCATTATTTTTAGCACCGGTTCCATTGCAGTGTGAGCAAGGAACGTATTTTTTTAATTTGATTTTTTTGCCTTTGACGCCATTAGCAATATCTTTTAAAGTCAGTTTGATAGTTATTCGTATATCTGAGCCACGTCTTTTACGTTTTGTATTTGAATAACCACTGAAGCCAAAGTCTGTACCGAAAACTTCCGAAAAAATATCCTCTACTTGGCTAAAAAAGTCTTCCGCAGATGAATATGAAGCATTGAAGCCACGATTTTTTAATCCTTGATATCCGTATCTATCGTATATTGCTCTTTTTTTGTCATCGCTTAGAATTTCGTATGCTTCGCTAATTTCTTTAAATTTTTCTTCGGCTTCTTTATTACCGGGGTTTTTATCTGGGTGGTATTTTATAGCGAGACGTCTATATGCTTTTTTTATTTCTTCTTTTGTTGCGTTTCTATTTACTCCAAGTATTGCGTATAGATCTTTTTCTTCCATGTTTTTATTTTTTTCATTGAAATTTATTCGTCTCTTTTAGTTAAATGAAAAAGCTTAGGGGGACTAAAATTAGTTATTTTTCGTTTATAATTTTCAGAGGAGAATTTTAGTCCCCCTATAAATCAACTGCCAATTATTACCTTAGCGTGTCTTATAACTTTACCGTTTAAAAGATAGCCTTTTTGCATTACTTCTACTACTTTACCTTTTTGTTGTTCGTCTTCTACTGGTTTTTGTCCTACTGCTTCATGTAGATCTGTATCCAGAGGTTTACCCAGGGCTTCAATTTCTTGCAGACCTTGTTGTTTTAGATAGTCTTTCAGTCCTTTATATATAAGATTCACGCCGTCTTTGATAGCTTTAATGTCGTTGGTATTTTCGATAGATGCCAGAGCTCTTTCGAAATTATCGATTATTTCTAATAGCCCTTTGATAACATTTTCGCCAGCGGTTTTTACCAGTTCCATTTTTTCTTTTAGAGTTCTTTTGCGATAGTTTTCGTATTCTGCCATTAGTCTAAGATACTTATCTTTGAGTTCTTCATATTGTTTTTTGCATTCAGAGAGTTGTTCTTTTAGTTCTTTTGTTTGGTTTTGTTTTTCTTTTGTTTGTTGCTGTTTTTTGTGAGTATGTTCTTGTTTTGTATTTTTGTTTTGTTGTTTTTGGGTGCTATTTTCTTCTTTTTGCCTGTTTTGGTTGTTAGAGGGTTGTTCTTTATTGTTTTGTTTTTCTTGGTTTAGAGACTCGTCTTTAATAGGTATTTGTTTTTTCATTTTTTCATTTTTTTGATTAGCCAAAATATTTATCAAAATTTTTGCCAGTAGTGAAATAGTGTCAGTTTTTCTTTTTTTTAAGACAAAAAGACATTAAAATAGCCAGCCCAAGCCTATATACATTCCTGAGGAGCCATCTTGTTTATTATTAGCGATACCATAGTCCACTGCTACAATAAAGTTTTCGTTCATAGCAATTCTAAAACCGCCGCCGTATCCGATATGAAATTTTGTAAGTTCTTTTTTTGAGAAGTTAAAATATTTTTCTGAATTTAAGACAGAGGCGGGTATATCGTTAGTATTGAATTTATAAGGTTGTAGGACCATACCTCCGTCAAGGAATGAGCTAAGAGCGATGTAGAAGTTTTGTTTTATGAATCTAAAATCTATGATTCTCCATCTGAGTTCGGCATTTTCAAAGAATACGGCGTCGGCGACGATTCGATTTCTGAGTATTCCTCTAATAGTTTTTGCACCTCCGAAAGCATTTTGTATATCTCCATTAGTGAAGTCTGTATTAAAGTAGAATGGCAGCATATAATATGGGACTTGCCCAGCTATTTTTCCGCTATATACCAGTCTATATGCGAAAAAGAGGTGTTTTTTTATTAGGGTAAAATATTGTCTATGAGTAATAGATATTTGTAGATATGGTTTTTGAGCGATTGGCATTCCGCCAATAAGTACGATATCGTCCCATAGACCTTTTGTAGGGAGAGCTTCGTTATCGCGGGTATCGTAGATAAGTCCGCCTTTAAGCAATATGACGTTACCGCCGTGTATTTCGGATTGTTTAAATATTCCCCATTGTTGATATAGTTCATAAAGTCCGGGTACGGAATCGTGAGAGGGTAGCATTTCTTGGGGTTTTTTACCTTTGTTTAGTTTATCTATATCTACGGAGTTTATATGCATTCCAAAGTAGTTTAAACCCCAGAAAGCTCTGAAATGTTTACTGGTAATAGGAAGTTGGAAGTCTGTTGAGATTCTGAAAAGTTTGCGTTCGTGTCTGTAAAACATTCTAGTTTTGTAGTTTGGGTCATTAGTATTTTCCCAGCTATGATGGTATATAGCTTGATATCCGTTAAATCCGTAGAAGTCGAGAGCTTGTTCACCGTAGAAACCGATTTCGCCGAGGAATCTTATTTTTGTATTTAAGAAAGCTTTATCGTCGTATTGTATTCTATATGTTTCGCTGCCTTTTGTGGTTCTACTTGCTTCTAAATATATTGAACGTAAGTAATCTGGGTATAGAGAGCCATCACCCCAGTCGTATATATATCCGATAACGCCATATCTAAATCCTACGTCAGAGTCGTATGATAGGGCAGGGAGTGCTCCGCCGAATTTCCACCCCGTAGGGATAGTTTTTTCAGTTGCAGTTTTTTCTTGGGCAGATAAAAAAGAAATTGATAATACTATAAAGGCTAAGAGTAAAATTGTTTTTTTCATAATATTAATTTTTTTGGCAATTTATATTTAAAAAATTTGAATTCCAACAGTGCCATATAGAATCTTTAAAAAAGTAATAATCTTTTATCATTCCTTTTTTTGTTTGATCTATTTTTATATAAAATTTTTCGTTTTTTCTTTTATCATATTCTTTTATTCTAATTTTATAAAATTCTGTGTCTAAATTACTGATAATTAAGCAATTATTATAGTTTAAGGAATTTGTATCAATAATTATAAATTGTTTTTTATATAGAGTATCGATATATTTTGCGTGCCAAATTATTTTAATTTTTTTTATGGGGCTGTATTTATTATTGTAAAAAATCCAGTATCCTTCGCGATAAGCAGTATCGCATTTACCTGTAAATAGGCGTTTTTGGTAATTATTTTTGACAGAAAAAGCTTCCCAATATATAGAGTCAGAGAGAAGTGTTCCGTATAATTTTAATTTGTAGTTTTGAGAATTATACATAACATTATATTCCCAGAGCCAAGTATTATTAGCGAAATATGAACATTCGGCGGAATAAGCATTCAGTAGAGCATAATAAGCGAGTGGGGTTTGTTGTTTTATAAAAGTTTGCCAGATATTAAAATTTTTTGCTGCTATAAAAGCATTTATTTTTGTAGTGTCTTGATATTGAGGTAATTGCATTAGAGGTTTTAGGTCATCGTCATTAATTGTGAATGTCCATATATGAGGGAGAGGTATTGGTATTTCAGTTTTATTTTTCTTGCAGCTTAAATTTATTAAGATGATTAAAGCTACTAAAAGAGCAGTTTTTTTCATTATCTATTTTTAATTTTATTTTAAATATATTTTAAATCCAGGCTTATATCCATATACTTCGCCTGTGTTGTCTCTTAGTTCATATCCGAATATTATGCTTTTGACTCTTTTGTAGAATCTATCGTTTAGGGTATCGAAATACCATTCTTCTTCAAATTGTAGCTTGCCAACTTTTGAGAGAGGATATCGTTTATAAAGGGCTTTTATTGAATCAACTGGGATAATTGTATCGGTTAGGTATTGATGAGCTTTAAGTTCCCCACTTATGACTTTATGGAATAAAATATCAATAAGTTTTTGTCTATCAGTATTTTGGAGGCATTCTTTTGTCCATTCGTCATCGTTAGGAGCTTTTACTATGACGTCGTAGGTTATAGGATATGCAATTACGGTTAGGGGAGTATTACTGTCTGTGGTTATTTTAGGGAATATTTCTTGTAGAGGAATTTGTTTAGTATTTTTTTGCTGATTGTTATCTATTTTTTTTTGACAAGAAAAGGTAAAAATTATAATTATTGAAATAAATAGCAATTTTCTAATTCTCATAGTGTTTGCGTTTATTGTTTTCATTAAAATATAGGATATTTCACAATAAAAGTCAAGGTTTAAGTGCTAAAAAGAGTAAATTTTAATTTATTAGGCTGATTAGTAAGCTTTTGCAAATAAGACTCTTTTATCAGAAGGTTTACCTGTTAGTATATCTTTACCGTGTTCAGTTTTTGCGTCAAGAGGTATAAGGCGAATAGTTGCTTTTGTAAGTTCTTTAATTTTTGCTTCTGTTTCTGGGGTTCCGTCCCAGTGAGCATAAATGAATCCGCCTTTATTTTCTATTATGTTTTTAAAATCTTCCCAGTTATCGACGTAGTGAGTATTTTTTTCTCTGAAATCCAGTGCTTTTTTGAAAATATTTTTTTGTATTTCATCTAAGAGTTGTTCTATTATTTCTGCAATATTATTGAGTGGATAAATTTTTTTCTCTAAGGTATCCCTTCTTGCAATTTCTACTTGTTTAGCCTCCATTTCTTTGGCACCTATTGAAATTCTGATGGGAACTCCTTTCATTTCGTATTCTGCGAATTTCCAGCCGGGTTTATGTTTATCATCATCGTCAAATTTAACTGTAATGCCTTTATCTTTAAGTACTTTTATAATTGGCTGAGCGTATTCCCTAACTTTTTCCAGTTGTTCTGTTTTTTTGTATATAGGAATGATTACTACTTTAAGTGGAGCGATTTTAGGAGGTAGAATAAGGCCATTATCGTCAGAATGTGTCATAATCATAGCGCCAATTAGTCTAGTTGATACTCCCCAAGAAGTAGCCCATACATATTCTTGTTTTCCGTTTTTATTCAGGAATTTTACATCAAATGCTTTTGCGAAGTTTTGTCCTAAGAAGTGAGCTGTACCGGCTTGGAGGGCTTTTCCATCTTGCATAAGGGCTTCTATTGTATAAGTTTCTACGGCACCGGCAAAACGTTCGGTTTCAGATTTCACGCCGATAATTACCGGCATAGCTAGGAAATCTTCGACGAAATTTTTATAAAGATGTATCATTTTAATGGCTTCTTCTTTTGCTTCTTCTGCGCTTTCGTGGGCTGTATGACCTTCTTGCCATAGGAATTCAGCTGTTCTTAGAAATAGTCTTGTTCTCATTTCCCATCTAACGACATTAGCCCATTGGTTAATTAAGATTGGCAGGTCTCTATATGATTGTATCCATTTTTTATACATATTCCAGATAATGGTTTCTGAGGTTGGTCTTACGATGT
>CAZWVR010000036.1:0-20882 GCA_964637235.1 uncultured Bacteroidales bacterium
AAAATCAATAGGTTGTGTTAGTGACAATTTTTTATTTTTGACTTTTTGGTCATCCTCCATTTTTTACATACTCAGAACGAAAAATTTTTTATTTATTGCTATCAGAATTTGGATTACTTTGGAATAATAGGCTTAGGCTATCTTGATTGTCTGTTTTGTTAGTATCCATCTGTTGCATCAATTGTTGTATATAAGCTTGTTGTAAACTATCTCTTACAGCAGGATTGGTCAAATCTATAAATTTGAAGTTTTTGGGATAATCAGTTAAGCCTTTTGGAAAGCTAATATTTTTTTCTAATTTTATAACTTCATATGTTATTTTCATATTCAAAAAAGATTGCTCTTGTTTCAGGATAAGATTTTTCCATACATAAAGTTTTATCATACCAGTGCTATCTGTATATATATCACATTTTCTATTCAAAATTTTTTCTGTACCAATTTTATGAATAGTGCTATCATTGTTTAACAGATCCGTGATTGATAAGGATTCTTCTAAGTTTTTGCCCGGTTGTAATTGAATTTCATTATACAATACTATTTGGTTTTTATAATTTACATCGTAAATTTTTGTTTTATTTCTAATAATTTTTTCTCTACCTTGCGGTGAATGTCTTATTTGAACTTCGATAGTTCCATAATTATCGAAGTAGAGTGTATCATAGCCTAAGGTCATTTTACCAGAAGTGTTTTTGTATATCAGCATTGCTGATTTATATGGGTATAAATGATTATTACTTGTTTGTTCATTTTGACAAGCACTTATTAAAATGCCTGTAATAAGTAAAATTGCCAGTGGTAAAAAGTTTCTTTTCATAGCTTTTGTTTTTTTTGCAAAAAAACACATTTTTTGTACAATTGCCAAAATATTTTAAATTTTTGATATGTATATAGATCATTTTGATGTTATAGTCAGAAAAGGAAAACTGCTGTTTAATTTCAAACAAGCTAAATACATTTTGAGACCTTTACAATATATTTTTGACATTGATTTACAGGATTTTTATCAAACAATTAAAGAAACAGTGAAAGACAATGTACAGATTTCAGACGATAAAGTTCTGAGAATTTATATCTACGAAGAGGAAAATCAGCCTATTATACGAGTTAACGAAATTCTCAAAAGTACAAATTCTGAGATTTTAAAGCTTATAGTTCATAAACAAATAAATCCATTAAAGGGAGATAATTGTTTCCATTTATTTATTCATTCTAAACATTATTGGGAGATATATTATTCGCGTGAAGGGTATGACGGATTTTTATGTGTAAATAGCAGAAGTCGTATATTAAAATCTAATTTAGGTGAACTTATAGTTTTTTATAACAAAGTAGCTTATTTTTTAGATATTCGTAATAAGTTTATATCAGCAAATCCTGTAATACCTGCATTAGCAAAATATATGCAGCGTAAGGGGATGATAAAAAAATACATAGGAAAAAGTAATGGTTTTTCAGTCAATTTGATAGAAAAAGCGCAAGAGGTATATCTCATAAATACGAGTGTTTACAGGGTGGAACTAATTGATATGGGCAACCGTCGTTTTACATATAATAAAAATAACTTTGAGGCATTGATAAAGAAATACATAGAAAATTATGGCTAAAAAATATTACGTAGTTTGGAAAGGTAGGCAAACAGGCATTTTTGATAATTGGCCTGACTGTGAAAAAGCAATAAAAGGATTTCCTAATGCTAAATATCGTAGTTTTAGAACTTTGGCTGCTGCCCAAGCAGCTTTTAAAAAAAGTTATGAAGATTATCAAAAGCAAAAAGTAAAATTGCAGGATTTATTTTCACCTAAACCTATTGTAGAGAGTATTGCAGTAGATGCCGCATATAGTTCCAAAACTGGAAAAACTGAATATCAAGGTGTTTATGTAAAAACCGGTGAACGTCTATTTTATAAATCATTTCCTTCTGGAACTAACAATCTTGCTGAATTTTTGGCAATTGTGCATGCATTGGCTTTTTTAAAGCAGAAAAATATTAATATGCCTGTATATTCAGATTCTGCTACGGCTATAAAATGGGTGCAACAGAAAAATGTCTCTACTTCTTTGCCGCGAAACGATAAAAATAAAGATATATTCCAGTTGCTTGATAAGGCTATTACTTGGCTAAAAAATAATGATATATCTGAGTTTCAAATTTTGAAATGGCATACAGATATTTGGGGTGAAATTCCCGCGGACTTTGGTAATAAAAATTAATTCGTTTTTTTTAAGCGTTCCTTGTTCGCTACATAGGAATTGTTAAATTTAATTTAGCATTTCTTTGCTTAGAACTAAATTTCGGCTTTATTGCGTAATTTTGAGTGTATACTTTGTATTAGCCATTTATCTTTTATAAAAAATATTTACTTTTGTGCTTATAAAATACGTAAATGAAAGGATTTTTTTTCTTTACATTTTTACTATTGTTTTTCTCGGCTTTTGGGCAACTGGAAGTAAATATAACCTCAGATCACGGTGATGATACTGTTTATACTTGTACAGATACAACTATTACTTTTTATCTCTCCGTAAAACTTAATGGCTTACCCGTTGATAGCGCATATATATACTGGGATTTTGATGATGGTGATTTTGAGGAAGGTTATAATTTAGATACTTTAACGCATATTTTTGTAAAAAGAAAAGCTTATAGGGTTTTTGTTTCTGCTCGTAAAGACAGTTTATACGGCTTTGATATTTTTGAAGTATTCACTGGACTTAATCCTGACTTTTCACAAGTACATTCTAATGTTCCTGATAATAAGGGTATTTGTAGCGGTGATAAGGTTATTTTAACAGGAACTGCCTCTGAAAAAAAATGGAAGGAAACTCGCTCTTGTGTACGTGTAGAAACTTTTCCTGTTTATATCGATACCTCTCATAAATATATTTCCAGTTTGTTATTTAGAAATTATCCGCTAAATTCTGCCGTAGATACTGGCGAAAATATTGATAGTATTGGCATCTATATTGAAAATTCAGCTTTCCGAGATATTCGTATTACGTTAGAATGTCCTACCGGTAGAGCAATAGTTTTGAAAGATACAGGAGGCATTGCTAAATATATGGGAGCACCTGTTTTAAGTGGTTATGACGAAGGTCAACCATATTGGTATTATTTTTCAGCTTCCGCTGATATTACTATGAACGAGTACAATGGTAATGATACTTTACCCTCCGGAGTATATTTGCCCGAAGTTTCTTTTGATAGTTTAAAAGGTTGCCCATTAGATGGTAAATGGTATATAAAAGTTGAACAAACAGCTTCGCAGCAGGATAATGGATATGCTTACGGATGGGCTTTGTTTTTTAATGATACTATTGACGCTGATACTTTGCAATATTCTAATCAATACGATTTGAATTATTCTGCTTGGATTGGTGATGGTGTGAATTTGACTTCTGAGGGTGTAGCTGATGCTTATCCTCAGGAATATGGAAATCATAAATATTATTTTTACATAAAGGATAATTACGGATGTATGCACGATACCTCTTTGTATATTACAGTTGAAAAACCAAATTTTACAATAGATAAGCAAACTGTTTACATCGGAGATAGTATAAAAGTAGAGGATAAAACTTCCTGGTCTGACGCTTGGCAATGGGATTTTGGAGATGGTTCCCCTTATGGAACTGAAAAAACTTTGTATCATAAATATTTTCAAAAGGATACATTTCAAATTGTAATGACTGTTTATAGTAAAAATGGCTGTTCTGATAATGACACTCAAAATGTAGTTGTTCAGCCTAAACCAATTACAATAGAGCAATACAATATTTTTACACCTAACGGTGATGGTGTTAACGATGTATTTTCATTTTTTAATACTCCTGATGAGAAAATAATAGCCGCTAATATTGAGGAGATAAAAGGACGCATATACAATAGATATGGCGAGGTAGTTTGTAAATGGGATACGCCAGAAGAAGCAATCAAAGGTTGGGATGGTACAATTATGAATAAAGGTCTTTTTAAAGCACCTTCGGGATATTACTATTATATTTTGCTTATCAAAGGCAAAGATGGAAAAAAATATGAACCTTTTAAGGGCTTTATTTATCTTTATCGGGGAAAATGACCAATAACAATTTTATGCTAAGCTTGTTCAATAATCCATAATTGAGTTTAGTAATTAGAAATAAAAAATGATTATGAGATACTTTTTTGTTATTTTGGGTTTATGGGTAATGAGTTTTTCTTGTAATGCTAAGACTGAACAAGTTAATAATAAAGTTGATACATTACCCAAGCAGGTTTTGCAAAAGACTGATTCTGTAAAAGATACTGTTATTATAGCAGCTGTGGGAGATATAAATTTTGGCACTTTTGTACCTCCGGGTAATCTCCCGCCTCATAATGATTGTAGCCCCCTTATGAAGCCAGTTATTAAATATTTAAAGAACGCAGATATTACTTTTGGAAATTTTGAAGGTACTTTTGCCACGGATAAACGTTATGCCAAACATTGTTCAAATCCAAAATATTGTTATACTTTTGGGATGCCTCCGTCTTTTGTTAAATGTTTCGTTGAGGCAGGCTTTAATATTTTAAGTGTAGCGAATAATCATAGTGCAGATTTTAATCAGCATGGTAGAAAACTTACTGCTAAAACTCTTGATAGTGTGGGAATACATTGGGCTGGTCTTGTTAGCAAGCCTTATGATGTTTTTGAAAAAAATGGTATTGTTTATGGCTTTACTGCTTTTGCCCCCAATGATGGTACTTTACAAATAACAGATCTTGATATGGCTCGTCGTATTGTAAGGCATTTAGATTCAGTAGCTGATATTGTTATAGTTTCTTTCCATGGGGGTGCAGAAGGTGCTAAACATCAGCATATTACGCGTAAAACTGAGTTTTTCTTAGGTGAGAATCGTGGTAATGTCTATCGTTTTGCTCATACTGTTATTGATGCAGGTGCTGATGTCGTTATTGGTCAAGGTCCTCACGTCACAAGAGCTGTTGAAGTTTATAAAAATAGATTTATTGCATATAGCCTCGGAAATTTTTGTAATTATAGTAGGATAAATATTAATGGAGTAAGTGGTTTGTCCCCGATTATGCGTATATATACAGACACTAATGGAGTATTCATAAAAGCACAAATAATTCCCACTTATCAGATAAAATATAAAGGTGTTTTTTATGACCCGCAGGGTAGAGTCATAAAGATTATTAAAAATTTGACTAATGAAGATTTTCCGGAAAATACTGTAAAAATTACTGATGATGGATGGATTTTTCCTAATAAAAAAAATGATGAACAATGAGAATAATAGGCGGAAATCTAAAAGGTAGGCATTTTAAACCGTATAAAAAATTTACCGGAAGGGCAACAACAGATTTTGCTAAGGAAGGACTTTTCAATGTATTGGATAATATGTATTATTTTGAAGGTTTAGAAATATTAGATTTATTCGCTGGAACAGGAAACATAAGTATAGAATTTGCTTCCAGAGGGGCAAAAAAACTTGTATTGGTTGAAAAAAATAAGCTTTACCTTAATTATATAAAACGTACAGTATCTGAGCTATTCCCCGATAAACTTTCTAATTTTACTTTTATCAATTATGATGTTTTTGCCTTTGTAAAAGAATATCCGCTTAATTATGATATAATTTTTGCTGATCCTCCATATCAATTGCCTAATTTTGAACAATTGCCTGATTTGATTTTTAGCAATACTTCCATCCGAGATGATACTTTGTTTATATTAGAGCATTCTCGTTTTTTTAAATTTCAAAAACATCCTTATTTTCGTATGCAGAGAAAATATGGTAGTGTTAATTTTTCATTTTTTAGTAAAGAAAAACTTTAATTATGGTAAATAGAGCTATTCCTCCTGAAATAAAAGAGTTTGGAACGGTTAAAATTCCAAAAATTGGCATTTTTAAATTAGACAATGGTATAAAAGTATATGCTTTGGAAACTTATATGCCCCTTGTGAAAATTATTTGGGGCTTTAAAGCCGGTACTTGGCTTCAAAATAAATTACTTGTAGCTTCATCTACTAATAAGATGCTTACTGAGGGAACAAAGAACCGTACTTCTTTTCAGATTAATTCTCAATTGGAATATAATGCTGCTTTTTTGAAAAAAAATACTGGATATCATATCTCTACTCAAACTCTTTGGGTATTAGAAAAAAATCTTGAAAATGCTTTGGAAATTGTTGCAGATATTTTATTAAATCCAATTTTCCCACAAAAGGAACTTTCTGTCTATCAACAAATAGGTAAGCATTCTCTTTCAATAGAATTTCAGAAAGTTGACTATTTAGCACAAGTTGAATTCTCACGCGTACTTTTTGGTAGCAATCACCCTTATGGTGTATTTGCAAAACCTGATGACTATCTAAAAATTACACAAAAAGATCTATTGAATTATCATAGAGATTTTTATACAGCCGATAGAGCTTTTATTGTTATTGTTGCAAATAAACCTGAGGAAAAAATTAAACTGCTGAATCATTATTTTGCTCAAATACCTGTTAATCAGAACCCTAAGCAAGAAAAAGAGGTGGATATTAGACCTTATTCTGAAAATAGATATGATTTTCCAAAAGAAGAAGCTGTGCAGAGTGCTTTGAGAATGGGAAATATTACAATTAACAGGTTTCATAAAGATTACACAGATCTATTAGTAGCAAATACTCTCTTAGGAGGCTATTTTGGCTCTCGTTTGATGAAAGTTATTCGCGAGCAAAAAGGATATACTTATGGTATTTATTCCTCCGTTCAGTCTTTAAAATATGCTGGTATTTTTTCAATAGCTTCCGAAATACGAAAAGAACATATAAATGAAGCTATTGATGAGATTTTTAAACAAATAGAAATATTAAAAACTGAGCCCATTGACGCCGAAGAACTGCAAAAAACAAAAAATTATATATTGGGTAAATTCCTTAGAGATTTTGATGGTGAGTTTAAAATAGCTGATTATATTAAAAATATGGTAGCTTGGGGAATGGATTTTGAATATATAAATCGCATTACAGAAAAAATACGAAATATTGACGCTGAACAAATTATGAATACAGCTCGTAAATATTTTATTCCTGAAAAAATGAAAATTATCACAGTTGGATAATTTGACCGTGAATATTTTTTCTTTATAAATTTAAAATTCAAGCAACATTTTCTTTTAATTTCTTATCTTATTTTTGAAACCTTAAAAAAAATTGTTATGAAACGAATTGTTCCCTTTATTTTGTTTGTTGTGTTAAGTTGGGCTGTTTATGCACAGTCTTATGTTGGTGGAAGCCCGGATACTATTACTGCTGAAAATAATGTTTTGCAGATTGGTGATAGTATTACTTTTGTGAATGTTTTTGGCGCTGATAATTTTAATCCCGGAGACACAGGCGAGGCTGTAATATGGGATTTTAGCAATTATGTTGAGATACCAGATAGCCTTGAAATTTATCATTATGTTGATACTGATAGCGTTCCTGATGATTTCCATGTGCCCAATACTAGTACATTAGCTGAGATTATGGAAGGTATGGATAGTAGCGCCTTCTATTATAGAAATACAGACGGGAATGGTAATCCGGTATGGTATAGGACAGGTTTCTTTTCTGCTGAAAATGGACTCTTAATTTGGGCTGATTATGACCAAGATTTGCAATTATATGATTATCCATTTACTTATGGTTCTTCATTCAGTACAACATATCAAGCTTCGGAAGGTGCTGGAAGTGGCTGGGCTATGCCTTCTTATGGTATTCAAGATAATTTAACTATTGATAATGGTTCTCTTTCCTACGATGTGGATGGTTGGGGCATTTTGATTACACCATATAAGACATATAAAAATGTTCTCAGAATGCATGAAAATGAAACTTTCGATATGACCTTATTGCTTTATGGAAGTGCTTTCGTTACTTCTCATTTTAACGATAATTCTTATTTTTGGTTCTCTCCCCAGTATAAGGGATATGTTATGAAATACATCATTTCTCACTACGAAGACTCGCAGAATAATAATCAGACTATCTATTATTTAGCTTGGCGTAAAGAACGTCCTGATACTCTTGATGTTGATTTTGTTGCTAATGACACTCTTGCCCAAACTTACATTGATACAATTACCTTGTATAATATTTCCTCACCAATTATGGGAACTAATTTTTCATATACTATAACGCCTTCAACATATGAATTTGTGGATACTCTTAACGGCATTCATCCGAGAGTAATTTTTACAGCTCCGGGTGATTATACTATTACCTTAGAAGGCTCCAATGATAGTCTTGGTACTGCACAGGAAACTAAAACAGATTATATACATGTAGAAGAAGCTCCAAGACTTATTGCAGGATTTTATGCTGAACCTACGGAAGTAGATGTAAATGGTATTGTTATTATGCATAATACCACAAATCATATAGATGGAACAACTTGGTTATGGCAGGTATCTCCCGGTAGCGAAGGAAATCAATGGGGATTTGTAGATTTTACTTCTTCCACTGATTTTGAGCCTCATATTCAATTTTATACAGCAGGTTGTTATTCTATCCGTTTAGTTGCTACTAATGATCAATATTACAATAGCCCGGATGATACTATTCGTATGAATTATATCAATGTTGGTGGTGGCTGTGGAGATGCTTATAATATTACCTTTAATGTTGTCAATCAAAACAATGAACCTATTGAGAATGCAACTGTAAATGTTACGGGAGTAGGTTCACATACTACGGATAATAATGGACAAGCAACTTTTAGTCTATATAATGGGAATTACAATTATACTGTTTCTGCTGATGGATATGCTGATACATCTGGCACTTTTACTGTCTCTGACGCAGATGCAGAAGTCAATGTCGTTTTGAGATCTATTTCTACATTTACATCTGACATCTCAAAAATTAAGATTTATCCTAATCCAGCAGATGATTTACTATTTGTTAGTGCTCCCGAAAATACAGAATTTGCAATTTATGATTTGAATGGTAGAATGGTACTTAATAAGGTGAATATTAGTGGAAAATCAGTGTTTGATATAAGCTTTTTACCTGCTGGTATTTATCAGATTAGATTAAATACCGCAAACGGAGTAATAACACAAAAATTAATAAAAAGATAACTAACTTCAGCATAAGGGGGGGCTGCCTGAAAAGTCCCCTCTTATCTTTAAATTTTATGACTGCTAAATTTTTTAACTCTCCGAAATAATTCAATAAAGTTTATCAAATATTTTTTACACCCTAAGCTGTTATTTTTTTTAATAATCAGTGTATTAGCTCTTTTTTTAAATAGGTTTTTAAATAAATTTGCCTTTGTCTATTTTTATTTTTCCATTAACAAATACATATTCTATATAATGTGAAAATTTATAACCTTCCAAAGGCGACCATTTACATTTATACAGAATATTATTTTTGTTAACGATAGTTTTTTTATTGGGATTTATGATTACAATATCCGCATAGTAATTTTCTCGTAGAAAACCTCGTTTTTCAATATTAAAGATTTTTGCAGGATTATTTGCTGTTTTTATGGGTATTATTTCAATTGGAATTATATTATTTTTTGAAAGTTCCAGAAGCATAAGCAAAGAATATTGTATTGAAGGTATGCCTGAAGGTGCTTGAAAGTAATCTTGTTTTTTTTCGGATAATAGATGTGGTGCGTGATCTGTGGCTATTGTGTCTATTTTATTTGTTTTTATGGCTTTTTGTATGGCTTTTTTATCTTTTTTTTCTTTTAACGAAGGATTAACTTTTATTAAATTATTTAATTTTTTATGATCTTCTTTGTCAAACCACAGATGATTGACAGTTGTTTCTGCTGTAATTGTTTTATTATCAATCGGTTCATTTTTTAGCATTTGTATTTCTTTCTCGGTTGAAATATGTAAAAAGTGGATTTTAGTATTATATTTTTGGGCTATCTCGAGCAAGGTCTTTGTAGCAGTTATGGCTGCCTCAGGTGTTCTTATTCTGAAATGAATATCATAGGGCAATTGTTCTTTATTTTTATATTTTTTTATTTGTTTGCGAATTATGTTCTCTTCCTCGGAATGTATTACGTATATATGCCGTTGATTTTTAAATAGATAATTTAGTATTTGTCTATCATTTAATAAAAGATTTCCAGTAGATGAACCATAGAAGATTTTGATACCTGCAAGATATTCATTATCAATATGTTGCAGGTTTTTATAATTTTCTCGTGTAGCTGCCAAATAAAACAAAAAATTTATAGCAGATTTATTTTGTGCAATTTTTATTTTTTCTTCTAAAAGTTTTATTGTAGTTGTCGGAGGGAGTGTATTTGGCATGTCAATAAATGTAGTAGTTCCACCTTTTAGGGCTGCTCGGCTTTCTGTATAAATATCCCCTTTATGAGTTAATCCCGGCTCTCGGAAATGTACATGACTATCTATGACACCGGGCATAACTATTTTATTCGTTGCGTCAATAATTTTATAGTCAGGGTAAGATTTAGGGTTTATATCACCTTTTATAATTTGTTGAATTTTGTCTTTTTCAATTAAAATATTTCCTAAAAATTTTTTGCCTTCATCTATTATTAAAGCATTGTAAATTAGATATTTATGCATTTTTATTTTGACATTTCTCCTGCAATACTATGTTGCAGGTAATGTTTTATTTCATGAATTTTCATTTTTTGTCCGAAAAGGAACATCATTTTTGTAAGGGCGGCTTCTGTGGTCATATCATATCCACTTATAACCCCGATATCTTTAAGAGCTTTACTGGTTTGATATCTTCCCATATCTACAAAGCCTTTTATACATTGTGAAATATTTAGTATAACAACACCTCTATCTATGGCTTTTTTTAGAGTATTTAAGAACCATTCCTCTGTTGTAGTATTACCAGCGCCAAAGGTTTCAAGTATTAGACCTTTTAGGTTAGGATTTTCTATAATACTTTTTACGAATTGCTCATTTATACCGGGGAAAATTTTTAATAGTCCGATGTTTGTTTCTATATTTTTGTGGAAATAAGTTATCTTGTTTTCTCCGCTGTAATTGATATTTTTTTCAAAAAAGGAGATTTCAATGCCGGCTTCTGCTAATGGTGGATAATTTGGGCTAATAAAAGCATCAAAGTAGGAGGCATTATATTTTATTGTTCTATTTGCTCTGTATAGTTTATTTTCAAAGAATATTGCGACTTCTGGGACTATTGGCTTATTATTTTTGCGAGCTGCTGCTATTTCTATTGCAGTAATAAGGTTTTCTTTGCCGTCGGTGCGAAGCATTCCTACTGGTAGTTGAGAACCTGTTAGAATAACAGGCTTATGTAAGTTTTGAAGCATAAAACTCAATGCAGACCCAGTGTATGCCATTGTATCTGTACCGTGTAAAATTACAAATCCGTCAAATTCCCAGTAGTTTTTTTCTATGATATTAACAAGTTTTATCCAGTCTTTTGGCTTAATATTAGCCGAGTCAATGGGTTCTGTAAAAGATATTGCTTCTATATTTATGGATAAAGCTTTAAGTTCTGGGAGGTAGTCCCATAATTGGGTAAAATTTACAGGCATAAGTGCTCTTGTTTCCGGATCTGCCATCATTCCGATAGTTCCGCCGGTATAGATTATGAGTATTTTAGTTTTCATTGGTATTATCTATTTTAAATTTTTCACCTTCTGAACGAGCTATTATTACAGCAGCACAGCTATCACTCCATACATTTACCGAAGTTCGAAACATATCTAAAATTCTATCCACAGCAAGTACTAAACCAAGTCCTTCAAGTGGTAGCCCCAATGTTGTAAGTATTACAGAAATCATTATTAAGCCTGCCATTGGGATAGCTGCTGCACCTATTGATGCTAATAGAGCGGTAAATACTGCAATGAATTGCTGCCCGAAGCTTAAATGTATTCCGTAAGCTTGGGCTATGAACATGGCTACAACAAGTTCGTATAATGCTGTTCCGTCCATATTTATTGTCGCACCCAGTGGTAAAGTAAAACTCGCTATTTTATTAGATACTCCGACTTTATTTTTTATATTTTCCATTGTTAATG
Source organism: uncultured Bacteroidales bacterium (assembly GCA_964637235.1). Taxonomy (GTDB): domain Bacteria; phylum Bacteroidota; class Bacteroidia; order Bacteroidales; family S143-33; genus CAZWVR01. The sequence goes on from CAZWVR010000036.1 coordinate 12,013, forward strand.
ATAATGTTGCACCTGAGGACGAAGTTGAAAAAGCTGTTAATAATGCCTCAGACATCGCTCGCATAAATTTGAAAGGATTTACTTTGGCAAGTAGTCTTACTGCTATCGGAAGTGTTATAAATGCATGAAAGACAAGCCCCATAAGTACTACGAGCATATAATATCCGAGACTTGAAGCCAATTGACCTAAGTTATGATTTTCTGCTACTACTTTTGCAATAATACCAAAAACTCCAAATGGTGTAAATTTTATGATAAATTGTGTTAGTTTCATCATTGCCTCAAAGGTTCCATTAAATAGATTTACAAGTTGTTCGGAGTATTTTTTCCCAATTTTAGTAATAAAGTATCCAAAAAGCATAGAAAAAAATATAATGGAAAGCATATCGCCTTTGACAAATGCTTCAAAAATATTTGTAGGAACTATCCCTAAAATAACATCTTTTAGGCTTTGTGCCGCAGGTAGGTTCTCAACAGTCTTTTGTAAACCCAGATTAGCATTGACACCGGGTTTCAGTAGATTTACAAAAAATAATCCTGTTAATATGGCTGCGAGACTTGAAAGAATATAATACGTTAATGTTTTTAGTCCTAAGCGCCCTAAATTGGAAGCAGAGCCTATATTTGCAACTCCGGAAATTATAGATGTTAGAACTAAGGGTACGATTATCATTTTTAAAGCTCTCATGAATAGTTCCCCTAACCACGCAACATAGCGAATTTTTGTAGGTAAAATAAGTCCATATAAAATGCCAAGTAATAAACCTATGAATATATATACGAATAATGGTATTTTGGCGAGCCTATCGTATATTTTTTTCATATAAGTTAGCTTTATTTTTGCCAAAGTTAATTAAATTTTTCAATTTTAAATCTTTGGATTTTTATCATTTTAATGAAGTTTATGGCAATGTAAATTATGTTTTAACTCCCCTGTGAATGTTTTTAGATTTAATGATGATAAAATTTGACGATTTATTTGAATTTAGCCTAAAATTTTTCAATTTTGTAAAAAAAAATCCTATGAAAAAAGTACATAATTTTTATCCTGGACCGGCTATTTTGCCAGACTATGCGTATGAACAAACTATTGAAGCCATAAGAGATTTTGCAAATACTGGTATTTCTATTATGTCAATATCGCATAGAAGTAAAGAATTTGATGAGGTGATGATGAAAGCTCAGCAGCTTATGAAGGATTTGCTACATATTCCAGAAGGTTATTCTGTTTTATTTCTTGGTGGAGGAGCTAGTACTCAGTTTGGTATGGTGCCTATGAACTTTTTGAAAAACAAAGCTTTTTATTTAGATACAGGACGTTGGGCTAATAAGGCTATCCAAGATGCACAGCTCTTTGGCGAGGTAATTATAGCAAGTTCCAAAGATGCCGATTATACGTATATACCTAAGGATTATACCGTCCCGCAAGATGTTGATTATATGCATATTACAACTAATAATACTGTTGTAGGTACAGAAATTAAGGAAGATTTAGACGTTCCTGTACCTCTTATTGCTGATATGTCGTCTGATTTTATGAGCCGTCCTATTGATGTCTCAAAATATGTCTTGATATATGGCGGTGCACAGAAAAATATAGGTCCTGCTGGTGTTACTTTTGTTATTGTAAAAGACGAATTTGCCGAAAATATTGCTGATAGACCTATTCCTGTAATGCTTAAATATACTACGCATATTGGTAAAAAATCTATGTATAATACTCCTCCTGTTGTCAATGTCTTCACTTTGCTAAAAACTTTGGAATGGGTTGAGCAAATGGGCGGTTTAGAAAAAATTCATAAAATAAATTTGGAAAAATCTCAGATGTTATATGAGGAAATTGAGAGGAACAAGCTTTTTGTGCCGAAAGTGAAAGATCCTAAGGATCGTTCTATTATGAACGTTACTTTTGTTATGGCTCCGGAATATAAAGAGCTTGAAAAAGACTTTCTTGATTTTGCTGCTTCTCGCGGTATGATTGGTGTAAAAGGGCATCGTTCAGTAGGTGGGTTCCGTGCTTCTTTATATAATGCTTTGCCCATTGAGAGCGTAAAAGCTCTTATTGAAGTTATGAGAGAATATGAAAAAGCACATTGATATAATGTATTTTCTATAATCGTAGGGTTCAGTGATTGCTATTATATCGCTGAGCCCTTTTATTATGGCTTTTTGGATATTTAGCAAAATAAAAAGGGCTGCCTGTTTTTTAAAATTTTATTCCTTAGGCAGCCCTTTGCATTGATAGTTAGAATATTATTAAACTATACCTTGTGCTAACATTGCTTCTGCTACTTTTACAAATCCACCGATATTTGCACCTTTAACATAGTCAACATATCCGTCGCTTTCTTTACCATATTTAACGCAGGTATTATGAATATTTTCCATTATTTGTTGTAATTTAGCGTCAACTTCTTCGCGTGTCCATTGTAAACGAATTGAGTTTTGGCTCATTTCCAAACCTGAAACAGCAACACCACCAGCGTTTGCAGCTTTACCAGGTCCAAATAGTATTTTGTGTTCTCTATATACCTCTATTGCTTCAATTGTGGAAGGCATATTTGCACCTTCTGATACGCAGATAACTCCATTTTTCATCATTTCCTTTGCATCTTCACCAGAGATTTCATTTTGAGTTGCAGCTGGTATTGCTACTTCGGCAGGTATTCCCCAAGGACGTTTACCTTCGTAATATTCTACGCCATATTTTTCTGCATATTCACGGATACGTCCGCGTTTAACATTTTTGAGCCATTTTACATATTCAAGTTTTTCTTCATTTATTCCGTCTGGATCGTAAATAAATCCATTGGAATCTGAGAGTGTGATTGGTTTTCCACCGAGTTGTAATACTTTTTCAACAGTGTATTGAGCTACATTACCGGAACCGGATACAAGTACTCTTTTACCTTTGATGCTTTCTCCGCGAGTATTTAACATATGTTCTGCAAAGTAGGTTGCACCATAGCCAGTAGCTTCCGGACGTATTAAACTTCCGCCCCATTCCAGACCTTTACCTGTTAATACTCCTGTAAATTCATTACGCAATTTTTTGTACATACCAAATAGATATCCTATTTCGCGACCACCAACACCTATATCACCTGCTGGTACGTCAGTATTAGGTCCTATGTGGCGGAATAATTCGCTCATGAAAGCTTGACAGAAACGCATAACTTCATCGTCAGATTTACCTTTGGGGTCAAAATCAGAGCCTCCTTTACCGCCTCCCATAGGTAAACCTGTTAAGCTGTTTTTGAAAACTTGCTCAAAAGCTAAAAACTTCAAAATAGATAGATTTACAGTAGGATGGAAACGCAATCCTCCTTTGTATGGACCAATTGCACTATTCATCTCAATTCTGTACCCACGATTGATTTGTATATTTCCATTATCATCTACCCAAGTGACGCGGAACATTATTACACGTTCAGGTTCAGCTATCCTTTCCAGAATTTTTGCATGTTTATATTTTGGATTTTCCTCAATAAAAGGAAGTAAAGATTCTGCTACTTCACGTACTGCCTGATGAAATTCAGGTTGATTAGGATTTTTGGCGATTATTTTCGCCATGAAGTCTTCAACGAGTTTGTTCATAATGTTAAGGTTTTTAATTTTTCCAGTTCAAGTTTAAAGTATATTTTTCAATAAAAAAAATTTTTTTGTCATAAAAATGAAAATTACGGTTTTCTCCTAAATTTTCTGTAAAGTTATAGGTAATTTACCTATAAAAATTTAATCTTTATGCCTATGCCCAGAAAGTCCTAAACGCCTTCGCTCTGCATTTTTTAATAACCATTCCATTGCTTGTTGGGGAGAAATAAATACTTTTGTTTCTAATAGTGTTTCTTTGACCATTAAATAACTCGGTAGCTGAAATTTTTGATTACTCAGTATAGCAAATTTTTTTCCTTTTAAAGAAAAGATTTCAGGGAGTATTTTAGCTGCAAACCAGACTATAAACTCCTTATTTGCTAAGTTTTCGGTATTGCGTAAATCCAGAAAAATATAACGTCCACGTCTTTTTACTCTTTTTTCTAAAAATGTTAATAATTCTTGTTGTAATGTTTCAATGTTCTGATTTTGCGCTGTTTTTTTAAAGGTTAAATGAATTAAGTATTGTACTTCTAAGTAATTCACTTCCAGAATATTAGATTTATATAGCAACATTTTAGTAGGTTTTACAAAGTATATCTTTTGCTTTATAAAATTCATCCATAATATCTTGAATAATTTGTGCAGCAGGTTTTATTTCGTCAATAATAGCAGCTATTTGTCCTATTTCCAATTCGCCTTCGTTCATATCTCCTTCAAACATACCGCGTTTAGCTCTTGCACGACCTAAAAGTTCTGCTAATTCTTCTTTTGAGGCGCCTTTATCTTCCAGTTCTTTAACTTTTTTGTAAAATTCGTTTTTTATCAGTCTGACTGGAACTAATTTTTTGAGGACTACTTCTGTATCTCCATCTTTAACTTGTAATACGGCTTTTTTAAATTCCTCATGGGCAGATGATTCAATAGAGGCTACAAAACGCGTTCCCATCTGAACGCCATCAGCTCCTAATGCTAATGCTGCTAAAAGTCCTCTGCCGGTTGCTATGCCACCTGCAGCTATTAAAGGCAGCTCAATATGTTTTTTTAGTAGAGGAATTAGGGTCATTGTTGTATTTTCCTCATATCCGTTATGCCCACCGGCTTCGTAGCCTTCTCCTACAATGGCATCTACTCCTGCTTCTTGCGCTTTGAGAGCAAATCGTAGGTTTGCTACTACATGTGCTACTTTTATACCATTATATTTTAAAAGTTGGGTGTATTTTTTCGGGTTTCCAGCAGATGTAAAAACTATCGGAACTTGCTCATCTATTACTATTTTTATAATTTCGTCTGTTTGGGGATAAAGTAGTGGAATATTAACGCCCCAGGGTTTATCTGTGGCTGATTTTATCTTTTGGATATGTTCTTTTAAAATTTCAGGATACATAGAACCTGCACCAATAAGTCCTAAGCCACCTCCATTACTCACAGCAGCAGCTAATTCCCAACCGCTACACCATATCATTCCGCCCTGGATTATAGGATATTTTATCCCAAAAAGTTTAGTAATACGAGTTTCCATTTTTTTCTTTTTTGCCAAAAGTATGAAATTTATCTTATTTTAAAAAATACATCAATTTTTGATGGACTGAAACATATTTTTACATTTTCTTTGTTTTTTTATCTATTGATAATGAGTTGATTATGCTTTTGGTACAATTTTTTTTGTTTATTTCTTAAAAATAAAAAAAACTTAATTATTATGAAAACTAAATCTATTTTTCTTGCGGTGTTGATTTCTTTACTATTTTTCTCATCTTGTAAAAAAGATGCGATAACCGAAACAGCCTCTCTTTTAGCTGGAAAGGATTGGTTGGAAGCTAATCTCGGTGAAAAAAATTTGATAGCCTTTCGTTTTTCTAAAAATCAGACTTTTGTAAAAATTTATCTAAAAAAGTGTAATAATGATGATTTCTGCTTAAAACAAGTTTTTGATTATGAAGGTCTTAAATATTATATTTCAGAAGTTGTATACGGACAAAAGTGGGTAGTTGAGAGTGAAAATTCAATTAAATTATTTTGGGATAAAAATAATTACTCTACTATAACTATCAAAGAATTAAAAAAGGATTTGTTAGTTATGAATGTATGTTGCCATTCCGATACTTATGTGAATTATGGTAATAAAATAAGTAGACTTATAAAAGTTAAAAAAGCTCAACAATAGAATTTTCATTTAGGGGCTTAGGAAAATTGTTTCTGTTCCTTTGCCCCTTTTTTTAAAGTTTTATTTCAGAAAAATTTTGTCCAAAAACAGCTTGTACAGGGCTTACCGATACAAATGCATTTTTATCTTCTTGTTTAATTATTTTCATAATGTTCATTTTGTCATGTTTTCTGGCAATAACAAGCAATATTTCAAATTCGCGTTTGCTATACCATCCATAGCCTTTCCATAGGGTGACGCCTCTACCTATTTCATTTGATATTCTGGAAGCAATTCTTTGATTTTCAGACGAGAATACAAATATTTGAAAAGATTGTTTCTGTCCTTCCAATACTAAATCAAGTGTGTATGATGTAACTGCCATAACAACATATCCATATACGATTTTTTCCACCGAGTGAAATAACAAATAGGATGAGGCAATGATGAATACATCAATATAAAGTATTATACGTCCCGGGCTGATATTTTTGTAATGACTTACTACCAAAGCAATAATATCTGTTCCACCGGAATTTCCTCCGTTAGCAAAAGCAATACCCAAGCCCACACCAGCCAAAGCACCTCCTATAAGTGTCGCCATAAACTGATCTTGAACTATGGGATGGTGAAAAATAGACTGAAAAATTGTAAATAGAATAGTATTTATCACTATGCCAAATACAGAATTTAATGCAAAACGTTTCCCAAGGGTTTTCATACCAAGTAATACCAAAAAAATATTGATAATTAAGTACCAAACCCCAACAGGTATGCCTATGGAATAATAGAGTAGAGTAGAGATACCAGCAACGCCACCGCCGACAATTTTAGAAGGTATTAAAAAGGCTGTCCATCCAAACGTAAAAATTACTAAGCCTAATATTATAAAAAAATAACTCCGTAATAGATGAAATAGGGAATTTTTGGCTGTTTTAAGATTATTCATTTTTATTTATTTTATTACGTTGATAATCTGTTTGTTATATAGATTTAGAAAATTTACGATAAAAAATATGTTGAAAAAAATAATGATTAAATTGTTTTTATAGAAAATAGTTTTGTAGTTTTGTGTACAAACAAAAATAATTTTTTTATGAAAAAGAAGTATTTAGTTTGCGATGGGAATTATGCTGCTGCACATATAGCATATATGTTTAGTGAGGTAGCAGCAATTTATCCAATAACCCCTTCTTCACCGATGGCAGAATACATTGATGAATGGTCAGCAAAAGGACGTAAAAATATTTTTGGAGATACGGTCAATGTTGTTGAGATGCAATCAGAAGGAGGAGCTTCCGGAGCAGTACATGGTTCATTGCAAGGAGGTGCTTTGACCAGTACTTTTACAGCTTCTCAGGGATTACTTCTTATGATCCCAAATATGTACAAGATAGCCGGTGAATTACTTCCCGGTGTATTCCACGTTAGCGCCCGAACAGTAGCTTCTCATGCATTATCTATATTCGGAGATCATAGTGATATATATGCAGCTCGTCAAACAGGTTTTGCATTTTTGGCAAGTGGGAGCATTCAGCAAATTATTGATTTGGCAGGTGTAGCCCATCTATCTGCTATAAAAGGTCGTATTCCTTTTGTACATTTCTTTGACGGTTTCCGCAATTCCCATGAAATCCAGAAAGTTGAGGATATTGACCAAGAAAAACTTGCTGCTTTGCTTGATTGGGAAGCTTTGCAAAGATTTAGAGATAATGCTCTTAATCCTGAACATCCTGTGACAAGAGGTACTGCTCAGAACCCAGATATATTCTTCCAAGCACGCGAATCTGTTAATAAATTCTATGCAGCTTTGCCCGATATTGTAGATTATTATATGCAAGAGATTACAAAGATAACAGGACGGGAATATCATCCATTTGTATATTATGGAGATCCAGAAGCAGAATATGTAGTAATTGCAATGGGCTCCGTTACTGAAACTATAAAAGAAGTCGTTGATTATCTCCGTCAGAAGGGTAAAAAAGTGGGAATGATATCGGTACATCTTTTCCGTCCGTTTTCTAAGAAATATTTGCTCAAAGCTTTGCCCGAAACAGTGAAAGCTATTGCTGTTTTAGACAGAACAAAAGAACCGGGTTCTGCTGGTGAACCATTATATCTGGACGTTCGTGAAGCTTTATATGATTCTGAGATAAGACCTATTGTAGTAGGCGGAAGATATGGACTTTCCTCAAAAGATACTACTCCCGCTCATATTATTTCTGTTTACGAAAATCTGATGCAGAAAGAACCTAAGAATCATTTTACTATAAGTATTATTGATGATGTGACTTTTACTTCGCTTCCTTTATTACCTGAAATAGATTTAGCTCCAAAAGGAACATTCCAAGCTAAATTTTTCGGTATAGGTGGAGATGGTACTGTCGGTGCAAACAAAAACTCTATAAAAATTATCGGTGAAGCTACTGATAAATATTCACAAGCATATTTTGTATATGATTCAAAAAAATCAGGAGGTATTACTGTATCGCATTTGCGTTTCGGAGATGAGCCTATTCGTTCTCCTTATTTGGTCACTACTCCCGATTTTGTTGCTTGCCATGTGCCTGCTTATCTGCATAAAATAGATGTATTAAAAGGCTTGAAAAAAGGTGGCACTTTCCTTTTAAATACTCATTTGAGTAAAGAGGATACCCTTAAAGAATTGCCTGACCATATCAAAAAATACCTTGCTGAAAATGATATCAATTTTTATATCATAAATGCAACTAAGATAGCCAAAGAAGTAGGTTTAGGAAATAGAACAAGTACAGCATTACAAGCAGCATTTTTTAAAGTTTCTGAGGTAATTCCTTATGAAGTGGCTTTTGAAAAAATGAAAGATGCTGTAATTAAGAAATTTTCTCGTAAAGGAGAGGAAATTGTAAATTCAAATATTGCCGCCATAGAAAGAGGAGGCAATGAAGTTATAAAAATTGATATACCTGAGGAATGGAAAAATATTAAAATTGATGGCGATCCATTTGAAATAGATGATCCAGACCGTCCTGAATTTATAAAGAAAGTTGCAGATGTAATGAATAGATTAGACGGCGATAATCTTCCTGTAAGTACATTTATAGGAAGAGAAGATGGAACATTACCAGCAGGAACTGCTCAATACGAAAAA
>CAZWVR010000037.1:0-20426 GCA_964637235.1 uncultured Bacteroidales bacterium
TATTTTCCAAAATTGATGATAATAGCACCAAATGAAAGAAGTGCTCAGTTAGAAGGAAGTAAGGCATATGCAAAAGATTTTATGCATAGATACGGGATACCGACAGCAGAATATGGAGTTTTTACACAAGAGCAATTCTCTGATGCTGTGGATTTTATGAGGGGTATGCAGCCTCCTTATGTTTTGAAAGCATATGGTTTAGCTGCGGGTAAAGGTGTGTTTATAGAGGAAAATATAGACGTGGCAATAGATGTTTTACAGAAGCTTTTATCAGGTGAATTAGTAGGAGCTGCTGGTAAAAAGGTTATTATAGAGCGTTATTTGAAAGGTAGAGAATTTTCTGTTTTTATTTTTACTAATGGTAAAGATTACCATCTATTGCCTATGGCTAAGGATTATAAACGCTTATTAGATAATGATGAAGGTCCTAATACCGGGGGTATGGGCGCTTTCTCTCCTGTATTTTATGCTCAAAAAATATATGATAAGATAAAGAAAAAAATTATAGAACCTACATTAGAGGGAATAATTTCAGAAGGGCTTATTTATAAAGGTTTCCTATATTTCGGTTTAATAGAAGTAAACGCAGAACCTTATGTATTAGAGTATAATGTGAGATTAGGTGATCCAGAGGCACAGGTTATTTTACCTCTTATAAAAAACGGTTTTATAGACCTATTGCAAAGTTTTAATGATGTAAGTTTTGGAAATATTAAATTGGAAATAGCTGATTTAGCAAGTTTGGGCGTAGTTGTAGCTTCTGGGGGATATCCTCGTAAATATGAACGAGGTCTCCCTATTGCATTTGGGAATGTACCAGAAGATGTATTGATTGTTCATTCAGGCACTAAGATAGAAAATAACAAATTTTATACAGATGGTGGTAGGGTCCTTACTGCGGTTTCTTTGTCTGATGATATAAAGACAGCAAGAGATAAAGTATATAAAGCGTTGAAACATATAGATTTTCCTAATATGTTTTATAGACAAGATATTGGCCGGGAGGTTATTAGTGAGTAAATATGAAAATAGATTAAGTTTTTGTTCAACGACAATGAAATTTTGTAAATTTTAATAATTCAAAATAAATAAATTATGATATTAAAAAAATGTAAACGCAAAGACAATAAACTTGATGTGGTGTTATTGCTGCATGAAGATTACGATATTGCCTCTATAAATATTTTTAATGACGATAAAATCCTTAATTTTATTTCTAAGGAAAAAGAGAAAGAAAAAAGCATTATTAACGTAAACTTATATACTCGTAATTTTTGGCTTGTTTTTCTTAAAAAGAAGGACAATTTGTATCAGGAACTTAATAATGCGCGAGAAGAAGCTTTTAAGATATGTAATATTCTAAACAGTAATAAAATAAAAAAGGTACTTGTTCAAGAGATAGATATTGATAAAGAAGTTGTTTTAGCTTTTTTAGAAGCATTAGCGTTAAGTAATTATAAATTTTTGAAATACAAGGCTAAAAATTTAGATAAGGAGAGGAACTCATTGCAGGAAGTTAAATTACTATCTAAAACTGTTAAAGGTAGCGAAATTGAAAATTTGCAAGTAATTATCGATGCAGTTTATTATGTAAGAGACTTAGTTAATACACCATATAATGATTTGAATTCTTTGCTATTAGTTGAGAAAATAAAGGGGTTAGCAAAAGATTCAGGTTTTAAAGTTGAGGTGTTAGATAAGAGAAAAATAGAGGCATTACGTATGGGAGGGTTATTAGCAGTTAATAAAGGTAGTGATACTCCGCCTACATTTTCTATTTTGAAATGGAAACCTCCTAAGACTAAAAATCAGAAACCGATAGTCCTTGTTGGTAAGGGAATAGTTTTTGATTCCGGTGGGCTTAATTTGAAACCTACTGGATATATGGAGGATATGAAAAGCGATATGGCAGGAGCAGCAGTTGTTATCGGTGTAATGTATGCTATTTCAAAATTACGTTTACCAGTATATGTGATAGGCTTAGTTCCTTCAACTGATAATGCTATTGGAAATAAATCTTATGCACCGGGAGATGTAATCACTATGCATAATGGTATGACCGTAGAAGTTTTAAATACAGATGCAGAGGGAAGATTAATATTAGCAGATGCTCTTTCTTATGCTTCTAAATATGAACCGGAGCTTGTCATTGATTTGGCTACACTTACCGGTGCTGCTATGCGTGCCTTAGGACATCCTGCTGATGCTTTATTTGCCAAAGTTGACCATGAAATAAAAAATAAGCTTCTGCAAGCAGGAGAATATACTTATGAACGCCTTGTAGAGTTCCCTTTATGGGAGGAATACGATAAAATGCTAAAATCTGATATTGCGGATATCAAAAACATCGGAGAAGTAAATGCAGGAGCAATAACTGCTGCTAAATTCCTTGAACATTTCACTGATTATAATTGGATACATATTGATATTGCTCCAAATGCTTTTCTATCAAAAAAATACGATTTCCGAGGCAAAGGTGCTACTGCTGTGGGAGTTAGATTGCTTGTAGAATTTATTAAAAAACTTTATGAATTAACTTAAAAATATTGCTTATGGAATATACTGCAAAAGCAATTGCCGATATTTTAGACGGCGAAGTTATCGGTAATCCGAGAACAAAGGTGAATACTATTGCAAAGATACAAGAAGCACACGAGGGTGCTTTGTCTTTTTTAGCAAATCCTATGTACGAAAATTATTTATATACTACAAAGGCATCTATTGTTTTAGTAAACAAAGATTTCAAACCAAAAGATAAGGTAAAAGCAACCCTTATAAAAGTTGACGATGCTTATAAAGCATTTGCTACTTTGGTAGAAATATACCAAAATTTTAAACAAACTGAAAAAACAGGAATAGAGGAATTTGCTTTTATTGATCCATCTGCTCAAATAGGAAAACAAGTTTATATTGGCTCTTTCTCATATATTGGTAAGAATGTTAAAATTGGTAATAATGTTAAGATCTATCCGCAGGTTTATATCGGTGATGATGTTCTGATAGATGATAATACTACTATTTACCCAGGAGTGAAAATATATCATCAGACTAAAATAGGTAAAAATTGTATAATACATTCCGGAACTATTATAGGTAGTGATGGCTTTGGTTTTGCACCTCAGAAAGATGGTACTTATAAGAAAATTCAGCAAATAGGCAATGTTATAATAGAAGATAATGTAGAGATAGGAGCCAATACCGTTATAGATAGAGCAACTTTGGGATCTACTGTAATTAAAAAAGGTGTTAAATTAGATAATTTGATACAAATAGCCCATAATGTTGAAATAGGTGAAAATACAGTAATGGCTGCCCAGAGTGGTGTCTCAGGTTCAACTAAATTAGGAAAAAATTGTATGATAGGAGGACAGGTTGGCTTTGTAGGACATATACAAGTAGCTGATTATACTAAGGTAGGAGCACAAGCTGGTGTTAGTAAAAATGTTAATAGAAAAGGAACTGTGCTTATGGGCTCTCCTGCTTTTGAAATTAGAGATTTTCAACGTTCTTATGTCGGATTTAAACATCTGCCAGATCTGATTAAGAAAATAAATGAATTAGAACGCCAAATAACAAAATTAGAACAATTAGAAAATCTGAAAAAAGAATTAGAACAATTAAAAAAAGAGTTAATATATCAAACTAATAGTTAATTTTTAAATTTTTTCTTGATAAAAACGCCAAATTATTTGGCGTTTTTTTTTAGTTTTTTAATATTTGCCAAACTTAATCTGTTAACAATAACATAATTTTTATGAGTAATAAGCAAAAAACTATTTCAAGAGAAATAACTCTTCATGGCACGGGTTTACATACTGGTGTTGATGTTAAATTAACTTTTAAACCAGCTGAGGAAAATTATGGTATTAGATTTAAAAGAATAGATTTGCCCGGTGAGCCAGAAATAGAGGCTCTTGTGGAGAATGTAGTTGATACTTCTCGCAGTACTACAATAGAAAAAAACGGTGCTCGGGTTATTACTGTTGAACATGTCCTTTCTGCTGCTTATGGCTTAGGAATAGATAATTTACTTATAGAAATTGATGCAATTGAAACGCCTATTTTAGACGGTAGCGCCAAATATTTTGTTAAAGCTTTGAAAGAAGCAGGCATAAAAGAGCAAAATGCTGATAAAGAGTATTTTGTCATAAAAAACAGTATCACATATACTGATGAAGATAGAGGAATAGAACTAATGACTTTCCCGGATGACGATTTTTCTGTACATGTTATGATTGACTATAAATCTGCTGTATTAGGGCATCAGTATGCTACTTTAAACAATTTGGCTGAATATGAAAAAGAAATAGCACCTGCAAAAACTTTTGTTTTTCTACGAGAATTGGAGTATTTGCTTGATAATAACCTAATTAAAGGGGGCAGTTTAGAAAATGCACTTGTGATTATTGAAAAAGGCGTCTCACAGGAGGAATTAGATAGACTTGCTGATAAATTTAATAAACCCAGAGTAAAAGCCATAGACCAAGGTATTTTAAATGAAAAGGATTTGATTTTTAATAATGAACCAGCGAGACATAAACTATTGGATTTGATTGGCGATTTGGCATTAGTAGGTATGCCAATAAAAGGTAAAATATTGGCTACACGCCCCGGACATAGCTCTAATGTCGAGTTTGCTAAGAAAATTCGTCAAGAAATAAAAAAACGAAAATTAAAAGGTTTCGTAGATGTAGATATTAATGCTGAGCCTATAATAGATATTAACGGCATTATGAAAGTTTTGCCACATAGACCTCCATTTTTATTAGTGGACAAAATATTAAAAATATCTGAGAATGAGATTATTGGTGTTAAAAATGTTACGATGAATGAACCATTTTTTGTAGGCCATTTTCCGGATGAACCAGTGATGCCGGGAGTTTTGATAATCGAAGCAATGGCTCAAACAGGAGGCGTTTTAGTTTTAAGCAATGTTGAAAATCCTCAAAATTATTCTACATATTTTTTAAAAATTGACAAGGTCAAATTTAAACAGAAAGTTGTGCCGGGAGATACTCTTATTTTTAGACTTGTTATGACAGCACCTATAAAGCGTGGTGTTGTTACTATGCATGCGCAAGCTTTTGTAAGGCAAAGGCTTGTTGCAGAAGGTGATTTAACAGCTCAAATTGTACCAAAAAAATGAAAATACATAAAAATGCAATAGTTAATCCGAAGGCGAAAATAGGTAAAAACGTAGAAATTGCGCCTTTTGCTGTTGTATATGAAGATGTTGTTATAGGAGATAACTCCTATATAGGACCCCATGCTGTAATAATGCCAGGTACACGTATAGGTAAAAATTGTAAAGTATTTCCTTCGGCAGTTATTGGTGCTATACCCCAAGATTTAAAGTTTAAGGGTGAATATACTACTGTTGAGATTGGGGATAATACTACTATTCGTGAATTTGTGACTATTAACAGAGGAACGCAATCAAAAGGTAAAACTGTTGTTGGTAATAATGTATTGTTGATGGCTTATGTGCATATAGCTCACGATTGTATTATTAAGGATCATGCTATAATAGTTAATGCTGTCCAAATAGCTGGTGAGGTTTTAGTTGATGAGTGGGCTATTATTGGAGGTAGTTCAGCAGTTCATCAGTTTGTTAGAATAGGAGCCCATGCTATGATTTCTGGAGGTTCATTAGTTCGCCAAGATGTACCTCCTTTTACTAAAGCTGCTCATGAACCTTTATCTTATGTTGGAGTTAATTCAATAGGTTTGAGGCGAAGAGGCTTTTCCCAAGAAAAGATAAATCACATTCAAGATATTTATAGGATTTTATATTTGAGTGGTTTGAATTATTCAAATGCTTTGAAAAAGATTGAGAAAGAAATCCCGCCTTCAAAGGAGCGGGATATGATTATAGAGTTTGTTCGCAGTTCTGAGCGTGGTATTATGAAAGGGTATAAAAGGGAAAGGGAGAGTAATTAAGTTTTGTGTTTTTTGCGTTTTGCTGCTGGAAATAGAACATTATTAAGGATTAGTCTATATCCAGGAGAATGAGGGTGTAGGTTCAGGTCAGTTGGGGGATCTCCTACCAGATGTCTGTAATCTTCTGGGTCATGTCCTCCGTAGAATGTCCACATTCCTTTTCCATATTCTCCGTGTATATATTTTGCTTCGCCGGCAGCTTTGTTTTCGCCCATAATTAGCACATTAGGTTTAATAAATTTTTCGTTGAATGCGGTAGTTTGTCCATAAAAGCCTTTTATGATTTTAGTATGGTTTTGACATAACATAGTTGGTATTATGTCCCATTTAGCTGAGAAGTCAAACAGTGTGAAATAATCTTTATCCTCGGGTACTTTTCTATAATTAGTTACGTCGATATTAGAGAATTCGTATTCATATGGATTAGTACTAATTGTAAAATTTTGGAATGCGAGGGTTTTTGAGAAATCTAATTTTTGTTGTGCATTAGGATCCATAGGATCGCCGTCGAAGGGTGTAGGACATATATCGACGCCGTCTGCAGCAAGTGCGATATCGTAAGTATCTGTTCCTGAACACATTGCAAAAAGAAATCCTCCGTTATAAACATATTGTTTTATAGCTTTTGCTACTGCAAGTTTCAATTGAGAAACTTTGGCAAAACCAAGTTTATGAGCTTCTGCTTCGGCTTCTTTTACTTGATTTTGATACCATTGAGCATTTTTATATGAAGCCCAAAATTTTCCGAATTGTCCTGTAAAATCTTCGTGGTGGAGGTGTAGCCAATCATAGTTTGAGAGTTTACCTTCTAAAATTTCTTGGTCATATATAACATCGTAAGGTATTTCAGCATAAGTAAGGACGAGCATTACAGCATCGTCCCATGGACGATATGTTTTTGGAGCATATACTGCTATTTTGGGTGCTTTTTCCAGTTTTACGGCGTTCATATTTACGTCAGGTTGAGCTATATAATCTAATATGCTGTTAGTTTGGGCATCAGTTAGGATTTCATAGCTAACGCCTCTTACTATGCATTCGTTTTCAATTTCTGGATAGTATTTGAATAAGAAACTGCCTCCTCGGTAGTTTAATAGCCATTGTGCTTCTATTCCGTTTTGTAGAACCCAGTATGTTATTCCATAAGCTTTTAGATGATTGGTTTGGGCGTCATCCATAGGGATTAAGATATAAGTTGCCAGCAGTATTTTTATTTGTAAAATTGTGGCTATAAAAATTATTATTTTTTTCATTTTTTTCATTTTTTTTAAAAGGGCGATTTTGTTTTCACCCTTGTTTTTTACTTTGGTTTAGTTTCACAATTTACGATATTTTATTATTTTTTGCCATATTCTTTTACAAAAGATTTCTTAAAATTTGGGAAAGTTCTTTTTTTACCCCACAGAAAGCTGATTACAGGTTTAGTGAAAAAGTTTTTAATGTGGTTATTTAGGTTGAATAGAAATCTTTTAGTACCAAATATTGCAAAAAGTTTCATTAATAGACGTTCTGTTGGTGGGGTATATTTTTGTTCTACATATCTTGCTCTTATTTCCAGTATCATATCTGTTAGAGGGATTTTTGCAGGACAAATTTCTGTGCATTTATTGCATAGTGTGCAAGCATAGCTTAGGTGTCCGTATTCTTTAAGTCCAAATAGTAGTGGAGAGAGGATTATTCCCATAGGACCTCCGTAAACTGTATTATAGCTATGTCCGCCTATGCTTTTATATACAGGGCAGTAGTAGAAGCAGGCACCACAGCGTAAGCATTTAAATATTTGTCTATCAAATTCGTTTTCCAGTATTTTTTTTCTCCCATTATTGAGTAGGATTAGGTAAGTTTTTTTATCATTGGAGGGGCTAATTATTGAATTATAGGATGTAATATGCTGTCCTGTTCCGCGATATGCAATAGTTTGCCATAGTAATGGTAAATTTTTATATGAAGGTATGAGTTTTTCGTATCCTGCAATTATAATATGTATTTTAGGGAGGGAAAAAGCCAATAGGGCATTTCCTTCATTTTCTGTAAGAGCTATTGCGCCGATGTCGGCAATCAGAAAATTTGCACCGGTTATAGCAGCTTGTGCATTGTAAAATTTTTTTCTCAGAAAATTTCGTGTAAATTCTGTAATTTCGTTTATAGATGGTTCACCTTGAATGTTAAATTTTTCTTTGTATAATTTAATTACATCTTGTTTAGATTTATGTAAAGCGGGGCTTATTATATGGAAAGGTTTTTCTTCTGCTATTTGAACTATAAATTCTCCTAAATCTGTTTCCCAGACTTCAATTTTATTTTTTTCTAAAAAATGGTTTAGTTCTATTTCCTCGGTAGCCATAGATTTAGATTTTACAATAGTTTTTACGTTATGTTCTAATAAAATACCGAGGATTTGTTTTTGAGCTTGTTCGGCGTTTTCTGCATATAAGATTTTACCATTTTTTTTAAGAAAGTTTTTTTTGAAAGTGTTGAAATATTCTGTGTAGTTTTCAAGTACTTCTGTTTTTATTTTTGATATGTATTCTCTTGCAGCTTCAAAGTTTTTAAATTTTTTGTAGCCTTTTTCTTGTGCCTGATAATATTTAGAGGTAGCAAAGTCTATTTTTTGCTGTATTTGTTCATTTTCGACGGCTTTTAGAGTGTACTTTTGAAATAATTTTTTTTGTTTCATTTGTGAATAATAATAAGCTGAATATTATAGTTTTATGATGTTTAATTTGTATAGAAAGATTAAAATGATAGCAATAGGGACAAATATACGTGCTAACCATAGAAAGGCATAGCAGAATCTACCTGGATATTTTCCGTTATTAGTGATTTCAGGTCTTATGATATGTCTACCCATAAACCAGCCAACAAAAATTACTATGAAAAATCCACCAATAGGTAGTAAAATATTTGCAGAGATATAGTCAAATAGGTCAAAAATTGTTTTTCCAAGGATTTTAAAATTTGATAGAATACCGAAAGATAGAGTTGTGAATATTCCAAGAAATGAAATAGCCATAGCTGAGATTATAGAAGCTTTTTTTCTTGACCATCTTTTTTCCTCTGTGAAATATGCGACTACTACTTCTAAAAGCGATATACTTGAAGTGAGAGCAGCAATTACAAGTAAGATAAAGAATAAGATTGCAAATATATAGCCGCCGAACATTTTATTGAATATAGCAGGAAGTGTTACGAATACAAGCCCTGGTCCGGCATTAGGTTGGATATTAAAAGCAAACACTGCGGGGAATATAGCTATACCTGCTAATATAGCTATTAGAGTATCAAATGTAGCGACTTCAAAAGCTACGGAATTGAGATTATCGTCTTTTTTTATGTATGAGCCATAAGTTATGAGCACTCCCATACCCACACTAAGAGAAAAGAAAGCTTGACCTACTGCTTCAAGGATAACGGAGGGGGTTATTTTTGAGAAGTCTGGTTTAAATAGGAAACGAAGTCCTTCGGAAGCATGGGGCAGTGTAATGGCTCTTATATCTAAGAGAATTATTAAAGCAAATAGAAGGGGCATAAGTATTTTTGTATATTTTTCGATACCTTTTTCAATTCCCATGAGGACTATTATAGTTGTAAGGAACATAAAAATTAATTGCCAAAATATTGGCAAAGTTGGCGATTTTATAAAGTTTTGATATATGTCGTTTATTTGGTTAATGTCTTTACCGCTAAAAGCATTAGTTATAGAAAGGTATATATAATGCATAGTCCAACCGGCGATAGTGCTATAAAAAGCTAAAATTATAAATGCGGTGATTATTCCTATTGAACCTATTAAATACCATGGTTGGCTAGGTTTTAATTTTTTGAAAGCACCGACAGGATTTTTTTGTGTATTTCTTCCTATTAGAAGTTCGGAGAGCATAGCAGGTATTCCGATTATAAGGACAGCGAGTAGATATATTAGTAGAAATGCACCACCGCCGTTTTCACCGGTTACGTATGGGAAACGCCATATATTACCTAATCCTATTGCAGAACCTGCGGCGGCTGCAATAGCTCCGAATTGACTTGTAAAGCCATCTCTTGCTTTCATAAATCAAAAATTTTGTACACAAAACTATAAAATCTTTTTAAAATTTCATTTTGGGATTTGTCCATTCTCTTTTTTTGTTTATTTCATCTTTTTCTCGGAAGGCTTTTTCTAAATCTATATCAAATTGATTTGCCAGGTCTATTAGATAGGCTAATACATCGGCGAATTCTTCTTCAAGATTTTTCTTTGCATTGTTTTCTTTTTCGGTATAAAATCCTTTGAAGTCGCGTATAGCTCTTGCTAATTCTCCGATTTCCTCCATCATAAGAAAGAATATTTCTATGGGAGAGTTCTTATCCCAACCTCTTTCTTTTGTTATTTGTTTTACATATATCTGCAAATCTTTGATAGTTGGATTTTGTTTTAGTGTAGCCATTTTTTTAATGTTTAAAATGTCTTATGGAAGTAAAAGCCATAGTCATATTATTTTTATTGCAGAATTCGATAGAAAGATTATCTCTTATTGATCCGCCAGGTTGTATTACAGCAGTAATTCCATATTGATGAGCTAATTCTACTGCGTCGGGGAAAGGGAAAAAAGCGTCGGAAGCCATGACTGCTCCTTTGAGGTTGTGTCCGAACTTAACAGCTTTTTCGATAGCTATTTTTAATGCGTCAATACGGGATGGTTGTCCGGCTCCGCTGCCTAATAATTGTTTATTTTTTACCAGAACTATTGCATTAGATTTAGTATGTTTGACAATTTTATTTGCAAATAGCATATCTGATATTTCTTGCTTTGATGGTTCTCTTTTAGTCATAATTTTTAGGTCGGATATAGTTTCTGTTTTAGTATCTTTTTGTTGCATTAGCATACCATTTAGAGCTGTTTTATAGATAAATTTCGGGCTATTGAAGTTTTTAATTTTTAGAATAATGCGTTTCTTTTTTTGTGTAAGTAATTCTAACGCAGGTTTTTCGTATTGGGGGGCTATTAGAATTTCATAAAATATTTTATCTATTTCTTGGGCAGTAGGGAGGTCTATTGGTGCATTTGAAACTATGATGCCTCCAAATGCTGATATAGGGTCGGATTGGAATGCAGTTTTGAATGCTTCTATTGCGGTTTCTCTTTGAGCTATTCCGCAAGGATTAGTATGTTTTATTATTGCAGTAGTTATTTGAGGGAATTCGGTGATAAGATTTAGGGCTGCGTCTATGTCTAATAAGTTGTTATAGGATAGTTCTTTACCATTTAGTTGTGTGAAAATCTCTGCAAGATTACCTAAGAAGTAGCCAATTTGATGGGGATTTTCGCCATAACGCAGCTTTTTTTCTTCATCAAAAATGAAGGTTTTCACTTTTTTTCCAGAGAGATATTGATAGATTATTCGGTCATAGTCAGAAGTTATTGAAAAGGCTTCTATTGCAAGGTTTTTGCGTTCTTCAAGTGATGTAATGCCTTTTTTTAGTATTTTTTCTAATTTGGGAAAAAAGGCTGTCGAAGGTATTATTACAACATTTTTATAATTTTTAGCTGCGGCGCGTATTAAAGCAATGCCACCGATATCTATCATTTCTATAATTTCGTCTATGTTATTTGTATTATTTATAGTTTCTTGGAAGGGATATAGGTCTATTATGACTAAATCTATGGGGTTGAGTTTATATTTTTCTATGTCGTGTTTGTGAGTGTCTTGGGTTGGGTCTGCGAGTATTGAGCCGAATATTTTAGGGTGAAGTGTTTTAACTCTTCCGTCTAATATTTGCTCGTATTGTGTAATATTTTCTACTGAAATAACATTTAATCCTTTTTGTTTGAGATATTTAGCAGTTCCGCCTGTTGAGATAATATTTATATTTTTTTCTTTCAGGCTTGGGATTATTTTATCGAGAGGTTTTTTATGGAATACGCTAATTAGTGCGGTATTTATTTTTTTAAAGTTCATAATTAATTTTTTACAGGTTCAAGTTCTATTGTAAAGTGTCTCATAATAGGAGCTTCGTAAACTATGCGATATCCATATTTTATTTTATGTCTATTTTCAAAGATATTTTTCAGAGCAGCGGCGGTATATTTCATATGATTATCAGTATATACTCGTCGAGGTATAGCCAGGCGGAGGAATTCATTTTTTGGATATCTATTTTGGCGTGTTATAGGGTCTCTATCGGCTAAGAGGGTTCCTATTTCTACGCCTCTTACGCCAGCTTCTATGTATAGCTGGATAGCTAAGGTTTGCGCTCTAAATTGTTCTTTGGGGATATGCGGTAAAAATTTATTTGCTTCAATGAATACGGCGTGTCCTCCAATAGGTTTTTGTATTGGGATATTGTATTCTTGTAATAAATCGCCTAAATATTTGACTTGTCGTATTCTGCTTTCTAAATATTCAAAAGTTGTTGCTTCTTTCAGACCTTGTGCGAGGGCGTTCATATCTCGTCCTGCCATTCCGCCGTATGTTATGAAGCCTTCGAACATAATATTAAATACGGAGGCTTTTTTGAATAGTTCTTTATCTCTCATCGCTATAAATCCGCCGATATTTACTATTCCATCTTTTTTGCTACTCATAGTCATTGCGTCTGCATATGAGAACATTTCTTTTACGATTTGTCGTATAGTTTTTTCTGAATGTTCTTTTTCCCGTGTTTTTATGAAATAAGCGTTTTCTGCAAAACGTGCGGCGTCAAAAATCAGAGGTTTGTTGTATTTATCGGCTATTTTTCTGACTTGTGCTATATTTTCCAAAGAAACTGGTTGTCCGCCTGCGCTATTACAAGTGAGAGTTAAAATTATGAAAGGTACTTGTTTATGGTGTTTTTTCAGGACATTTTCAAGTTTGTCAATATCTACATTTCCTTTAAAAGGGTGATGATTATCAATATCGTAGGCTTCGTCTATGGTGCAGTCTATTGCAGTGGCTTTTCTGTATTCAATATGACCTTTTGTGGTGTCAAAATGTGCATTTCCGGGGATTATATCTCCTTTTTTGATTAGTACTGAGAATAAAACATTTTCGGCAGCTCGTCCTTGATGAGTAGGCAGAAAGTATTCAAATCCGAATATTTCGCGGATAGTATCTTTCAGTTTGAAATATGAGCTTGCACCGGCATAACTTTCGTCGCCAATCATCAATTCAGCCCATTGTTTATCGCTCATTGCGCCTGTTCCGGAATCTGTTAGTAGGTCTATGAATACTTGTTCACTTTTTAGATTGAATAAGTTATATCTGGCTTGTTTAATCCAGTTTAAGCGTTGTTCTTTTGTGCTTTTGTGTATAGTTTCAATAGCTTTGATTTTGTAAGGTTCTGCATAAGGGAGTTCCATTGGTATATTTTTTTGTTTTTTTATTAGTTAGTTTTTTTAGTGGTTTATACTGCTTTTCCACTAAGTTTATTTAGTCTATTTTTCTTTTTTTTGATAGTTCTAAAATTTGCAGGTTTTTTATTTTTTTGCCATCTATTACGAATTTTACGGCTGTTCTTTTTTTATGGAAACCGGAGTAGCCGTATGCTCCTGGGTTAATATGCCATAGGTTTAATTTTTTATCATACATAATTTTTAAGATATGGGAATGTCCGCATATAAATAAGTCAGGAGGATTTTGAATGATTTCTTTTCTTACTCTGATATCGTATTTACCGGGATATCCGCCTATATGAGTTATCCATACGTTTAAGTTTTCTATGTTAAAACGCTGATGTTCAGGATATTTATTTCTTATTTGCCAGTCGTCTATATTGCCATATACGCCTATTACTGGTTTAAATTTTTCTAATACTTCTGATACATAGATATTTCCCCAGTCTCCTGCGTGCCATATTTGGTCACAGTCTGCAAAAAAGTCCAGTAGTTTTTCGTCGATAGTGCCGTGTGTGTCTGATACTAAACCGATTTTTGTCATAATTATTCTTTTTCAATTTCAATTACTTTACTTGTGATTTTTCCGTTATAAAGCAATGTTTCGATTGTTTCTTGTGGTTTTATATTATCTAATTCTTTGATTATCTTACCGTTATGAGTGGTTATTGAATAACCACGTTTAAGTACATTTTTAGGGTCTAATATTTCAATTTTTTTCTCTAAGAAGTTTAATTTTTCATTATTGAGCCTTATAAGATTATTTGTTGCTATTTGATATCGTGTTTTATGTTGTTTTAGATTTTCTATTTGCTGGTTGATTATGTTTAATGTAGAAAGTTTGAGTTTCAGAAGCAGTTTTTTTTGAAGTTCAAAGTTTTGTTGAATGAATATGGCATTATGATAATGAAGTTTTTCTCGTAAAGTATTAATATTTTTTGTTGCGTTAAATAGGATATCGGTTGTTATTTTTAAGAGACGTTTTTTTAGTAGATCTATTTTATTGAATTGATTATCAGTGAATAATCTTATATTTTTTTCGAGTTTTTCTTTTTGAGTGAGTAATATTTGTTCAGTATTAAAGATGCGGTTAACAAGGTAATCAGCAACGGCAGTGGGAGTTTTAAGATTTTCGTATGCAACAATATCTGCGACAGAAATATCTTTTTGATGGCCTATTCCAGTGAGGACAGGGATAGGGAATAGAGCAATATTTTTAGCGAGTTTGTATGAGTCGAAGCCACTTAGGTCGAATCGGGAGCCTCCGCCTCGTATTATAACAGCTACGTCAAAACGTTCTAATTGACGTTTTATTTGCGAAAGTGCTTCTATAACAGTTTTTTCGACATCATTGCCTTGCATAGAGGCTTCAAAGAGTTGATATGTAAATTTATATCCGTATTCATTGTTCAGTAGATGATTGAGGAAATCTTGCAGTCCCGCAGCAGTAGGTGATGAAATTATAGCAATTGATTGAGGCAGTGGAGGGAATTCTATGTTTTTGTTTAGGTATATAAGGTTTTCTTTTTCCAATTGTTTGATTATTCTTTCTTTTTTTAAAGCCCATTCTCCCAGTGTATATTTAGGGTCTATGTCGTATATCTGAAAGCTTAATCCATAAATTTTGTGATAGTGTACTCGTCCGGTGCATAATATTTTAAGGCCTTCTTTTATGTCTTCGCCAGTAATTTCTCGGAAATATTCGCGTATGAGTTTAAAGTTATTTGCCCATATAATTGCTCGCATTTTAGCTATTACATTATCGGTATATTCGTCTTTTTCTATAAGTTCCAAATAGACGTGTCCTGATTTATTTATAGTAAAAGTATCTATTTCTGCTACTAAACGTATTGTTTCTTCGAAGGAAATATCTATGACTTCTTGGATTAAGGTAGTTAATTGAGAAAGTGTATAATAATTTTCCATAATTTTTAGCTTCAAAGCAAAGATAAAAATTTTTATTTTTGAGAAATAATGCTTTATGAAAAAACTATTGTTTTGCTTTTTCTTTGGAATGCTTTCATTTTATTTGTTGGCTCAGTATAAAGATTTTACTATTGATGAGTTTGGAAACATATATTTATGGACTGATTTTCAGTTAAGTAAATTTACATATACTGACAGCTCATTTGTGCAGATTTTTAATTTTTCGACAGATTATTATGGTGCTATAACAGATGTAGATGTTTCTAATCCTTTTAAGATAGTTATATATTTAGGTCATTTTGGAAAAGTTTTAGTGATTGATGATGAAGGCTCATTGTTGAGTGAATATGATTTGCATTCTTTTGTATTTAGTCCAGATGAGGTTTGTTATAGTTTATCAAATGATGCGTTATGGGTTTATGATAATTTTCAGAGATTTTTGTATTTGATTGATATTTTTAGCAAAAGGGTTATTTGTAGTAAGCAATTTTTTTCTGAATGTGTTGTGGATACTATGTTTGAGCAAAATAGTAAATTATTTTTGGTTTCGTCTAATGATAGAGTTTATAGTGTTGATAGGTTTTGTAATTTTTTAGGAAGTTTTGATTTACCTTTTTCTCGAGATAGGTTTGTAGGTATTAGTGATAGTGTAATATATTGTTTATCAAGTAATTATATTTATAAGGTTAATTTTAGAGGGGAAGTGTTAGACAGTTTGCGGAAGCCGAATTATGTAAATTTTAGGATAGCAGGTTCGTGGTATTATTTTTTTAAAAAAGGGAGAATTTTTCGTAAAAAATGGTAGAAAAGCAAACTTTTTTGTATAAGTTTTATGGTACAATGAGCCTTATTATTGTGGCGTTATCCATTTATTTGTATGCTTTTAGTAATTTCTATCTAATCTTTTGATGAGTTTACCTTTTTCAAATTTTCCTTTGAAAGTTATTTTACCTTTTGGGTCGTATTTAGTGTAGATGCCGTCTAAACGTCCGTTTTTATATGATTTTACAGCTTTTATTTTGCCATTGAGATACCATTCTTTCCAAGTTCCGGTTGGCATGCTATTTTCGTCATAGTTTTCGACTCTAATTTTTTGACCAATTTGATTGTAATATGTCCACTTGCCATATTTTTTGTCGTTTTTGTAATAACCTTCGACGAGTTTATTTCCATTATCGTCGTATTGAGCAAAATATCCATCGCGTTTGCCCATTTTGTATGTGATAATTTTTTTAGGCAAACCTTTTTTTGTGTAGTATTTACAGATACCGTTGTAATAGTCGTCTTTATAGTTTAGGTCTTCCAGTAGTATTCCATTTTCGGAATAGTTTTTCCAGTTGCCGTTCATTTTGCCGTTATGGAATTCGCCGATAGTTTGTATTTTGCCATTTTCATAGTATCGTTTCCAGATGCCTTCTTCTTTACCATTTTTATTTATACCAGTGTAAAAAATATTTCCATTTTCGTAATATACAGTCCATTTGCCGTCTCTTTTGCCGTTTTTATAATATCCGATTTTCCAGATTTCGCCGGTAGGGTACCACCAAGTCCATTTGCCGACCATTTGGGAGTTTTTGTAATATCCTTGATTTCCTTTTTTGCCGTTTTTCAGGTAATATGTCCATAGGCTATCTTGCAGGTCATTTTTAAAGTATCCTTCTTGATGTTTTTTTCCGTCAGGTTGGTACCATACTGCGTATCCCTCTTTTTTGTCGTTATGGAAGTGGACAATTGATTCAATTTGTCCATTACGGAAGTATCTGGTATGGGTACCTTCTTTTTTTCCATTTTTGAAGGCGCCTTGCCAGTATATTTTACCATTTGAGTAGTAAAATGTCCATATACTGTCTTTTTTTCCATTTTTCATTTTTCCTTCTGCTAATATTTTACCATCTTGTGAATATTCTCGGAAATCTCCGTTCACAATGTTTAATACACTTTTGAGGTTCCCGTTTTCGTAGTATTCATACCATTTGCCTACGGGTTTATTGTTTTTGTAGTATCCGGATTCTTTAAGTTGTCCGTTTGGATAATATGTTTTCCATAAGGAATCTTTGAGACCATTAGTTATTTTACCTTCTTCCATAATTGTTTTCATATCATCGTAGTATTTTTTATAGTATCCATTTGAATTTAGGACAATTGTATCACCTTTTGGGTTTTTCATAAGAATAATTTGAGAGGAGTCTGCGCCGTGGAAATATTCTTTTAGATAGTTAATGCCATTTGGATACCAATATTGCCATAGGCTATCCGGTTTATTGTTTTTAAAATATCCGAGAGTTCTTAATTTTCCATTTTCATACCATTCTTTATATTCGCCTTCTCGGGAGTTTCCGTATATATAACCTTCTGTTTTCTTTTTTCCGTTAGGGTAGAAATAAGTTATTTTGCCCCATAGTTTATCATTTCTGTATGTTGCGGTATGTGTTAGTTTACCGTTTTGGTCGTAGAACTCCCATAGACCTTGTTTTTTCCATTCTACCATTACACCTTTACGTTTTATTACGCCGTTTTTATATTTGAAAATGATAGTATCTGCTTTAATTTCAGCTCTTTGGGCAAAGCTTATAAATGGAAGTATAGTTAATGTAAACAGAATTATTTTTTTCATTTTTTTC
This sequence comes from uncultured Bacteroidales bacterium, assembly GCA_964637235.1. Taxonomy (GTDB): domain Bacteria; phylum Bacteroidota; class Bacteroidia; order Bacteroidales; family S143-33; genus CAZWVR01. Next base: position 17,843 of record CAZWVR010000037.1, read on the forward strand.
TTTTTTTGTTATATGGATATTGACCGATAAAATTGCCGGGAGGGTAGTATTCGCATACGTATATATATAGCCCGCCTTTTGTTTTTGATTGTCCACACCCAACATATAGGGTTTTATTCCAGATTACTTGTGTATAATGCCCATATTTTTCTGCACCTACGTATGTAATTTTTTCGCCGTGATAGTATTTTTGTTCATTGCACCAAGCCTCAATAGCAGTTTTCCATGAGGCGCGATATGTAGACCAGAATAAATTTTCTCCATAATTTGGATTATGGCTATGATGTATTTGTCCTGTTATAGCTATTGTATCAGCCCAAGCTTGTGCTATTTGGGCAAGAGTATCAGACCATTGAAGTTTATGTACTCCGACAATTTCTCTACAATAATTATGTACATTAAGAATTTCATTTTTAGGGATTGTGTCGGCTGAGAGTTTTACTACATTAAGCAGAATAATGGCTATTATAGCAATTTTATTCATATAGGTCTTGTTTGAATATATTACGAATTTAGGATTTTTTTATTGTATTTGGGAGAGGAAAAATGGGAGCTATCCAAAGAGTTAGAAGTAAAAAATTGATGTTAATATATTGTTTTTTTGCTGCTAAGGGCTGTCCAAAAGTTAATAATATGGTAATTTTATGAGATTTAGAAATTTTGTTGTAGAAGGAAAAATTATAGAAAATAGGGACGCCTTTTTAGACGCCCCTATTTTTTGAAAGCATCTGAAAGGTTTATAATCTACTTTGTATATCAATAGATGTTATAGCAGCCATGTTGACTATTTCTCTTACATCGGCGTCAATTGGGACTATATGTATAGGTTTATTTAGACCTAAGAGGATAGGTCCGATAAGTTCAGCTTCACCGATAGTTTGCAGTAGTTTATAAGATATATTTCCGGAGCTTAGGCTTGGGAATATTAGGACGTTTACGTTTTTGCCTTTTAGTTTATTAAATGGGAATAGTCTGTCTCTTGCTTCTTTATCCAGGGCTATATTAGCTTGGAGGTCTCCGTCAACTATTATCTCAGGATGTTCTTTATGGAGAATTTCTACTGCTTGTTGGACTATTTTTGTTCTTTCAGATTTTCTAACAGAGCCGAAGTTAGAGTATGATAGCATTGCTAAAACAGGTTTAATTCCGTATTTTTTAACTTCTTCTGCTGCTAATATAGCATTATTTACGAGGTCTTCGGCAGAGGGATTAGGATTGACAGTTGTATCTGCAAAGAAATATGTACCTTTTTTTGTCATAACTATATACATACCGGCGGCACTTTTTATGCCGGGTTTTATTCCAACGGCATGTATTGCGGCAATAGCAGCATCTTTATATTTTGTACTATAACCGGATACCATACCTTGAACATCTCCTGTTTCTACCATCATTGCACCGAAGTAATTTCTGTTATGTAATAGTTCTTTTGCTTCTTCTAATGTTAGACCTTTACGCTGCCTTTTTAGCCATAGCCGTTCTGCATATTCGTCGCGTTTATGTCTATATTCCTCTGATAGGAAGTCAATTATTTTTATACCTTCAAGATTTAGTTCATATTTTTTAGCAATTTGTAAAATTTTATCTTTATTACCTAATAGAATAGGATTTGCGATATTTTCGCTGAATACTTCGTGTGCAGCTTTAATAATTCTGAGATGCTCACCTTCGGGGAATACAATTGATACAGTACTTTTTTTGGCTTTTTCTCGGATACTTCTGATAATTTTTTTCTCTAATCCCATTCTTTTTTCTAAGTTGAAAATGTATTCGTCCCAGTCTGTTATATTTTTTCTGGCAACACCACTTTCAATTGCTGCTTTTGCGACGGCGGGTGCTACATGAGTTATCAATCTGTGATCAAGAGGTTTAGGTATTATGTAATTTCTACCGAAGGAGAGATTTGGGAGATTATAAGCTTGGGCAACATATTCTGGCACTTCTTTTTTTGCTAAATCAGCAAGGGCTTTGACAGCTGCTATTTTCATTTCATCGTTAATTTTTTTTGCATAAACATCAAGCGCACCACGGAATATAAATGGAAATCCCAGAACATTATTTACTTGATTTGGATAGTCGGAACGTCCGGTTGCCATTATTACGTCATCTCTTGCAGCCATAGCATCTTCGTATGTTATTTCCGGATCAGGGTTTGCCATAGCAAAAACAATAGGATTATCAGCCATTGAACGTAGCATTTCTTTTGAAACAATACCTCCTTTTGATAGTCCGAAAAATACATCTGCGCCTTTTATAGCTTCTTCCAAAGTATAGATATCCTTATCTGTTGCAAATTCTTGTTTGTATTTATTTAAATCTGTTCTGTCTTTTCTTATTACGCCTTTGCTATCTACCATTATGATGTTTTCCTTTTTTGCGCCGAGTTTAATCATTAGTTTTGTACATGCCATAGCTGCGGCGCCTGCTCCACTTACAACAACTTTTATATCTTCAAGTTTTTTATTTACCAATTCCAGTGCATTTATAAGTCCTGCATTAGAGATAATAGCAGTTCCATGCTGGTCGTCGTGCATTACAGGAATATCCAATTCTTCTACTAAGCGTTTTTCTATTTCAAAGCATT
>CAZWVR010000038.1:0-20232 GCA_964637235.1 uncultured Bacteroidales bacterium
TGGAGTTTCTATATTAGCCTCAAATGTATTAAAATTGGTAAAATAATTGGTAATTGCTTTTAGAGCTTTTTTATTCACTTTTGAATTATTTTTAGTTCCACTCTACGATTTTTTGCTCTTCCTTCCTCTGTATCATTTGGAGCAATTGGTTTAGAAAATCCATATCCTTTTGTTTTAATTCTATCTGCTGATATGCCGTTGTTTATTAAATATGCTGCTACGGCTCTGGCTCTATTTAGAGATAGCTGTTTGTTAAATTTTTCACTTCCGATATTATCAGTATGTCCTCCGATTTCAATTTTTATGTTCGGATTTTGTTTAAGGTATTTTACTACTTCGTTCAGTTCTGCGTATGAAGTTTTTCTTATTTTATCGCTGCCGAAGTCAAAAAATATGTTTTTTAATGTGAATGTGGAATTTATGTTTATATTTTTTAGTGTCATATTTTTATTTACTTCTGTGTATTTATTTTCGTTGATAAGGTTTATATTTTCGGAATGAAATAGATAACCTTGTTTAGAAATTGTCATTGCGTAATTTTTGCCAGTTGGCAGGCTTATGAGGTATTCTCCTGTTTTTGGGTCTGAGTAAGTTTTGTAAACTATTTTGCCGGTATTTATGTCTTTGATTATAATTTCGGCTTTTATAGGCAATCCATTTTGGTCAAGGATTTTTCCTTTTATTATTGCAACGGGAGTAGCAAGGATAGTTTCTTTTGTAGGTTGTGCTATTGCAGCGATTAGGTTATCTTCGGTAGTTTGGACTATAAAATTATCGTAGATAGTAATTTTATATATGTCTAAATTGCCTCTATTGGGTATTTCTGAACTGTCGATGTATGAGGAATAATAGGCAGTAAAACCATTTCCAGCCATAGCAAAAAATATATCGTCATTAGGAGTATTTATGGGGTATCCTAAGTTAACAGGTTTTGACCAAGTTCCATCGTCATTTTCTCTGGTCATAAATATATCATAGCCACCCATTGAATTATGACCTTTTGAACTGAAATATAATGTTTTACCATCTGCAAACATAAAAAGTCCGTTTTCGTCGTAGGGAGAATTAACTACATTGCTAATAGGTTTAGCTTCGCTCCAATTACCTAAGGAATCTTTGGTGCTGTAATATATATCAGCATTGCTTGTAAATGAATTAAGTGTAAGACCTCGTGTGAAGTATAATGTTTTGCCATCTGGTGAAAGTGCTGCTGATGTTTCAGCTTCTTCTGAGTTTATTGTTTTTGGGAATGGTTTAGGTTTAGTCCATTTTCCAGAATAGTATTCGGAGTAATATAAATCTCCATTTATTGAAAGTATCAAAGTTTTGCCGTCCAGAGATAAGCCTACTGCTGCATCGTGATAGGAAGTATTTAAAGTATTTAGGTTTTTAGGATAGCTCCAATTCCCGTTTTCTTTTGTGCTCATATATACATCTTCATAGTAAAAACCATCTACTGGATCTATTGTTCCTGTTTTATTGGGTCTTCGCGATGTGAATATTAACATTTTATTGTCAGGAGTAATTAATGGGTGATAGTCCGGATATTCTGAATTTATATTTTCAATAGTGTCTATTTTAATTATTTTAGGATTTTTTATCAGTTGAAGCCCGTTTTTACATTCTTTGATTTTTTTGTTTATAAATGGTATGTAAGTCTGTCTTTTTTCCTCTGGAATAAATTTTTTAGCAGTTTCGTATAATTTTATTGCTTTTTCAAATTTTTCATTTGAATGATAAGCCATTGCTAATTTTAGAGGTAAGTCCCAAGTTATATTCGGTAATGTATCATAGACTTTTTTTAGGTAAAAAAGTGATTGTTTTGGATTTATGCTTTGTAAATAACAAACTCCTATTTTGTAGTTTAAGACAGGGTTTATGTTATTATAGCGATAAGCTTTTAAGTATTCTTGTAAAGCTAATTGATAGGAGCCTTTTGTGCCTATGAAGTAATATCTTTCGCCATTTTTCACATATTGCCATGCTTTTGAACAATTTCCGCTGCAATTTTTTAAAAAGTCTTTTTTCTTAATTCTGATGTCAATTTGGGAATAGAGTAGGAACGAAGCATATATAAAAAAAAGTAAAATAACTAATTTGCGCTTTTTTTTTATTTTTGAAGTTCAAAATTAAATAAAAATAACGATAGTGAATTTTTTTAAGAAAAAAAATTTTTTTTTAATAGGTATTGCGGGAAGTGGGATGAGCGCCATAGCTCAATTTCTACGTTTTAGTGGCAAAGAAGTTTATGGCTCTGATAGGCTATTTTCCATAGAACCAAATAGTGAAATACGCCGTTATTTTTCGAGTATAGGTATAAAAACTTATGAGCAAGGCAAAGGACAAGTGCACAAAGCTGATGTAGTTATTGTTTCCACTGCAATAGAAGCTTCTGTATATGAATATCGTCAAGCTAAATTATATGGTATTCCTATTGTCCATAGATCCGAAATATTGCAAGATATAGCTGAAAACTATATATCTGTGGCGGTTGCAGGTACTTCCGGTAAATCCACTACCACAGCAATGCTTTTTCATATTTTAGATAGATTGGACTTTAAGCCATCTTTAATTACAGGTTCTCCTTTGCTTTCTCTCCAAAAGAAAGGCTTAAAAGGAAATGCTTTTTATGGAAAAGGAAAAATTCTTGTTTATGAAGCCGATGAATCTGATAGTTCCATTATAAATTATAAGCCTGATGTTTCCGTTGTTTTGAATATAGACAAAGATCATAAGGAAATAGAGCAGTTGCAGAGCCTTTTTAAAACATTTTTTAAGAATACTAAACGTTTTAAGGTGAAAAATGCAGATGATCTTCATTCTCATATATTATTTGCAGATAAAACTTTTGGGATGAGTGAAAAGTCTGATATACGCATTTCAGATTTTAATAGTAATGCTTTTGGCATTGCATTTAAACTTAATGGAACATTGGTTAGGTTGGATACTATTGGCTTTCATAATGCGATGAATAGCGCTGCAGCGGCGGCTGTTGCTTCCTATTTTGATATTTCTATGGCAGATATTAGTGCATCGTTGAGTGATTTTGAAGGAATTGATAGGCGTATGCATTTAATAGGAACGAAAAATGGAAAATATGTAATAGATGATTATGCCCATAATCCGGCTAAAATAAAAGCAGCTATTGAAGCAGTAGAAGGTTTGACTGAAAAAAAAGTAATAGTATTCCAACCTCATGGTTTTATGCCTTTAAAATTTTTATTTAACGAGTTGGTGGATGTTTTTTCTCAAAGTATAAAGCCAGAGGATATTCTTGTTATTTTGCCTGTTTATTATGTGGGTGGTACAGTCAGAAGAGAGATTACTTCGGAGGATTTAGTTTCAATTTTGAAAAAGAAAAATAAAAATGTCTTATTTTATAGCAAACAGGAATTATACTCTAATATTGATAAGTTATGTCGAGGGAATTGCACTTTGCTTATTATGGGAGCCAGAGATCCATATTTAGGAGAATTTGCCCGTAGCTTGTATGAAAAGATTTAAACCTGTTTGCTTGTTATTTTAATATTTGCCAAGCTGTTTTTTCATTATATTTAATTTGTAGAAAGGTATAAATCAGTGCTACTATAATTATTGGAATTAGTGAATACCAGAAAGAAATGCGATATATGTAATAAGAACCTATTAAAGATGTGAAAACAAGTCCCCAGAAGCCGATTTTACTTTTACCAAGTAAAACGAATGAAAAAATGAAGTTTATAAAGGACAGAATACTGAGTATGGCATATAAATTTAATGTTTCAGTTTTAGGATCTATGTTATAGAAATTTATTAAAATATCGCCAAATATAAAGAAAAAAATAGTAGATGCTAAGTAAAAAATTATTGTCAATATTAACAATGATAGTACTAATGGATTTATTTTATTTTCCTCCTTTTTTTCAGTCATAGTTTTATCCGAATTTATTCAAATAGCCATTTTTCGGCACTTTCTATATCTTTAAAATATTGTAGGTAAAAGTTGTTTATATCATCAAAAATTTGATAAACAGAAGCTTTTGTAAATAGATCTTCGGGTTCAACAATTGCTAATTTTTTTAATTTATTTTTTGTAGCAGTTTTAATTATCGTTTTTTTTAGTAATTCTTGTATATCCGGTGCTACAATATAATAAAATTCCCGCTGATCTATAAGGGCATATTTAGGTTTATATTTATCAACTAAGCTTTCCCAGATTTTATTTTCTTTTAAATATTCCTCATCATTGTAAAATTCTGTTTCCTTGGTGCGTGTGACTTTCATATATGAACGCGCCTTGTCAAATTCTATAATTATATACTTGCTTTTGTATAATGTTTCCATAATAGTATGTTATTTATCATTAAAAAGCCATTGTTCGGCTTTTTCCAGAGATGTAAAAAAATTAAGATTTAAAGAACCTATATTTTCTTTATCAAAAAGTTGTTCTACTGAAAGTTTTGCAAAAAAATCCTTAGGTTGGACAATTCCTAATTTATTTAATCCATTGTTTAATGCTATTTTAAAAGTTTCTTTTAATGAATAAACTTGTAGTTCTGGCGATACTACGAAATAGAATTCAGTAGCATCTATAATTCCTTTCGTTGGTTTATATTTGCTTATAAGTTTTGACCATTCTAATAATTCTTTTTTAAAATCGCCGTCGGTCATATATAATGTCTCCGGTGTACGTTTTATGAGCATATAATTTTTTGCCTCGTCGTAGAAAATTTGGGAATATTTCCCTTTCCAGACGAGTCTCATTTTTTATATGGTTTTTTAGCAGAATAATTTATTTTGAGAGCTTGTACTTTTCTTAATTCTTCTTTTACATCGGAAACTATGCCCATATCTGCATTTTCATCAATTTTTAAAGAGAAAATCATCTTAGGCACATCAGACTCTGCTCTTTGTGAACGTTCTTGTTCTACGTATGGTGCAATATCGTCAATAGTAGCGATTTGGTCGTTTAATTGAATAACAGGTTCAGTTCCATATTTACTTTGTAAAGCTTTTTGTGGTACACCTATATATATGTAGCTAACGAGAGATTTATTTTCTATTTTTTTAGCTTCGGAAGCTTCTGGTAATTTGATAATTACTTTATATTCAACTTCTTTCATAGTTGTAGAAACCATAAAGAAGAATAATAGCATAAATACAATATCTGGCAGTGATGCAGTTGATATTTTAGGTGAACCGCCTTTTTTCTTTCTTTGTAATTTAGCCATAATAGAAGTTTTTATTTTTTATTAGCCAAACTTACGGGTTCGGCTTCTGAGATAGCAAAAGGATAAATTTCCTTTATCATTTTTTGCTGGTCTTCTGTTAAATCATCGAAAGGTTTTCCCCATGTTTGTTCTGCAAGTTTATCTCTCATTTCGTTTATAGCTGCTACTATTTCATTTTGGACCTCAAGATATTTTCCATAGGTTGTGCCCCTGTCGTTTTGAAGTGACACTACACCTTTTGATTTAGCTATATCTGGACCAAATGTTTTAATAATATTTTTATATAGTTCAATTTTCTTTTTGTCCGGCTTTTTCTTAGCCATTTCTTCTTCTAATAAATCTTTAAAATATCTTTTTTCTGAAAGGTCTGGATTGTTAGTCGGATTGAGGAAAAATTCTTTTACTCTGTCTTTTAGTTCGGAGATATCCGCCAATTCTCCTGCTATTGCTAATTTATTGTCTTTATTGATTAACACAATAAGAATATTTCTTTTCTTTATTTTCATATTTTCAGACTTAGGAGGATTTGGCGGAGGCAACTTTCTTAATATACCAGTATCTACGTCCATTGTGGTAGTTACGAGGAAAAATATTAATAGTAAGAAAGCGATATCTGCCATTGAACCGGCATTTATTTCTGGTGCTTCTCTTTTTGCCATAATTTTTTTTTTAATGCCCCTCAGAGAGGGGCAGGTTATCATTTAAAGAGATTTTTTACTTCTGCTGCTAATATTGCTAAAATACCTAATACCGATAGTATATAGAACATATGTAAGCCAGTATCAGACCAAAGAACTATTTGATCAAAGTTTTTTACATTGTTGACATTTGGTACGCCAGAAGCATCTGATATTGAGTAAGATATACCGAGCAAAATTAGAAATAGTACTATGGCTATTCCAAATTTTATTAAGGATTTGGTATTTTGAAGAGCATTAAATATTGGCACTATTATAAAAGCCAGAATAGCAGCTAAGCCGCCAAGAATATAAGCCCATTTAAGTATTAAGCTTACCCAGAAATCATTTATGTTATTTTCGGAAATTCCCAGAGTGTAGAATAGTATTGCTAAGATAAAAGAAATTCCGAAAAGTGTCCAACCAATAATGGCTGTAAAGACTTTTATTTGGTTATTTTTTTGTTTCATTTTGAAGCGTTTTGTTTTTTATTGTAGTGGTATAACATATCTATTAAGTCAACAGAAGCGTCTTCCATTTCTACAACAAGGCTGTCGATTTTTGAAGTTATATAGTTATAGAAAAGTTGGAGGAATATAGCTACTATCAAACCGAATAATGTAGTCAAAAGAGCGACTTTAATACCGTGAGCAACTAAACCAGCAGATATATCACCGGCTTTTTCTATTGCGTCAAAAGCTTCAATCATACCTATAACGGTTCCCATAAATCCTAACATAGGAGCTATTGCAATGAATAGAGAAATCCAAGTTAAACCACGTTCAAGTAGTCCCATTTGTACGCTTCCGTATGTTATTACAGCTTTTTCTACGACGTCAATTCCTTGATCATACCTATCAAGACCTTCGTAGAATATACTTGCCAGAGGACCTCTTGTGTTGCGGCAAACTTCTTTTGCAGCTTCAATACCTCCTGTTTCCAGAGCCTCTTCAATTTTTTTGAGGAATTTTTCTTTGTTTATTGAAGCAAAAGCTAAATATAAAATTCTTTCAATAGCTATTGCTAAACCTAAGATTAAAGATACAAGGACTATTCCCATAAAGCCGGCACCACCTTCAATAAATTTCTGCTTAATTACTTGGTGAATACCTACTTCTGTTTTGGCAGCTTTTTCTTCTTTGATATCCTCTTTATTATGTATTGTGACTGCTGTGTCCGCTTTTGCGGAATCGGCTTGTGCTAATGTGTCAGTTTTAGCCGTATCAGGAGCTTGTGCATAGGTTGAGAAATTAATACCTAAGAATAACGAAACCAATAAAAACCCTAAAATCAGAATTTTTTTCATTTGACTATTTTTTTGTTTTTGTTATCAATTTTGGCGGAGAAAGTGGGATTCGAACCCACGAGCCGGTTTAGCCGGCTACACGCTCTCCAGGCGTGCCCCTTCGACCACTCGGGCATTTCTCCGTGGCAATTCAAGTCCAAAAATAAAAAAAATATTTGATAAAAAAAACAAATTATTTTTTACATTGTTCTACGAAGCTTTTTATTAGCTTTAAGGAGTTTTCTTTTTCCTCTATAAACCCTTGATGACCAGAATTTTTTAAAATTTCAATTTTTACATTATCTGCCAGTTTTATTTTTTTAGGTAAATCTATTGGGATAAAATTGTCTTTTTCTCCTAAAATTAACATTATTGGTATTGAAGCATTGTTAATTGTTTGTGTGTGGTCTTTGCGTCGTTTCATACCTTCCAGAGCAGCAATAATGCCATCATTGGATGTATTTATAGCAATGATTTTCAAAAAGCCAATATCTTTTACGAATTTTTGATGATTTTCTTGTGCAAAAGTTTTTTGAACGTGTTCTTTTGCTATTGCAACTTTTTTTCCTTGTTTTATTTGTTCTATACTCTGGTCTCTTTGTTTCTTTTTTTCTTCTGTATCGGGCAGAGGCGTAGAATGAAATAGTACAAGTCCATCTAATTTATTAGGATATTTTGCCAGATATTCAAGAGCGACATATCCTCCCATAGAATGCCCTATCATGACAAAACCTTTTATATTAAGGTGTTTTATTACTTGGTCAACTATTTCTGCCATTATATCCATTGTGTGTATAGGAGCAAATATTCCGGTTTTACCGTGACCGGGTAAATCTATTGAAATAACTCGATACTCTTTTGATAGGTCTGCGGCAAAGTCGTCCCATACGTCTAAGGATTCCATATATCCATGTAAAAGTATAATAGGATAGCCACTTCCGTCCTCAGAAAAGCGTATAGTGCTGCCTTTATAGGGGATTGTATAAGTCATTTTTTTTTTCAAAAATAAATTTTTTATTGAAAATTAAAAAACAATTTTTACTTTCTATAAGCTTTTACGCATTTTTGTCAATATTGAGTGGCTATTGATAAAAAATTAAGTATGAAACTTAATAAAGTGTGGATTTTACTTATACCTCTAATTATTTTTTTGCTTCTTGTTTTTGTGTATATAAAATTTTCCTTTTTGGCTTTTAAATGGGTGGAAATTATTTATTTAAGTGAATTATTTTTTTATGTGGGATTTTTTATTTGGGATGTAATAAAACATAACTACCTTATAGTGAATGGCTTATGGTTTTTTATTTTACCTTTTTTTTATTATACATTATGGTTGCCGTGGGGTATAGATATGACTGATGAAGGTTATAATTTGGCTTTATCGTGGTATGGTTCGTCATTATCTATGATGGATATTTTTTATTATAGCACAGAAGGTGGTTATTTAATTATGCATTATTGGTTAAAGTTATTGGGGCATCCTTATTTGTTATGGTATCGGATAGGTAGTGCCATTATCTGGGCGTTTTTTGTTTGGATAGTAGCAAATTTATTTTCTCATAATTTCCTTTTTAGAGGTTTTACAATAGTTTTTTTTGTTATATTATCTTCTATGGCGGTTTGGCTTAATCGGTTATATAATTTTATAATTCCATACAATTTATTTCCTGTTTTATTCTTTGCAGTGAGTTTATTTTTTATTTTTAAAAAAGATGATAAATTATTGATTTTAAGCGGATTATTCTTAATTTGGAGTTTTTTTGCAAGATTTTCGTTTATAGTTTTTGTATTCTTATTTCCTATATTTTTTTATAAGTCTTTTAGAAAAGTGTTGTATTTTGTCGTAGGTTATTTTATTGGGCTTATATTGTTTATTTTTTTAGGGGGGAATTTACGAATGTTTTTCAGTGCTATTTGGCATACTTTATCTGGGGTTTATTCTTATGGCTTATGTATTTTAACTGATAAAAGCCATAGTTTTGTGTCTATATTCCACAGTTATATTAAGGATTTTGCAGTTGTATTTTTCATTGTTGTTATATTATTGATTTTTAAGATTATAAGTCGTTGGATAAAGGGATTATGGATGCAGTTATTAGCAGTGGTTTTTATTGCAATATTATTATCAAAGAGTTCGATTTCAGATTATTTAATTGTTTTAAGCGTATATGCTTATTTATCTTTATACGGTATTTATCTGATTATTAAGAAGAAACAGGTATTTAATATTTTTTTAGTTTTCGTTTTGTTGTTATTGTTATTGATAAGTTTTTTTGGGACTAATACAGGGTTAAAAAGCATACTTTTCAATGGTTCATTTTTGGTTTTTATAGGCTTTTTAGGTAAAGTTTTATCTGATGAAAAGAGTTTTTTACGCTGGGCAGTTATTTTAAGTTCTTTTTTGTTGCTTTTTACAATTTATGGAAAGTTAAATTATGTATATCGGGATTATAGTTATTCACATCTCACTAAGGAGTTTAGTCTGTCAAATTTAAAGGGTATTTATACAACAAAGAGGAAGGTGTATTTAATTGAGCGTATGGTGAATGTTATGAATTTATATTCAATTGATAATCAGTATATTGTAGTAAATAAGCCTCTTTTATTGACAGTTATTTCGGAGCATAGACCTTATTCTATTTGTTGGAGTGTTTCAGCTGATAGTTTTAAGAGGATTAAACCGGCTTTTGTAATATTTTCCAAAATATCTTTGCGGTCTTATGATTGGGATAAAAATAGGCGGAGTTTTTTTGAGTTAGAAAGAAAAAACTTAGAAGCTATATTGAATATTTTGCGGAATGATTACATTAGTGTTGATAATATTGATGATAGAATTATATTTTATAAGCGGATTAGCAAAATGTAATTTATTGAGCAGATAAAGTTTAATTTAAAATAAAAATTTTATATCTTTGTTGCTAAAAGAATAGCAGTGTTTAATAATCAACATAGTTTTTTAGGCTTTTATACATTAAAAGTAAGAAGTCGTAGCAATCCAAATAGTTATGATGAGACATATATAATGAATCCGTATTTTTGGAATCAGGGTTTAAATGATAGATTGGGGCAATTTGCTATTTTTATGGCAGAGATGGCAAATGATTATCAGAAGGCAGAGAAATATTTTTTAAAAGCAATTGAGAAGGATCCTAATAATTACTTTTGGCTTGGTAATTTTGCAGTTTTTCTGCATTACTATAAAAAGGATTATACTAAGGCGCTTTATTATTATGAAAAGAGTTTGAAATATAATCCAGAGGATTCGTTTTTGTTAATCAATTATGCACATTTAAAGATTAACTTTTTGAATGATATAAACTCTGGTGAGGAGTTGCTCAAAAAAGCGATAAAAGTTGATAGATACAATTCTGATGCATATGGTGCATATGCATTGTTTTTATATAAGATAAAGCAAGATTACCGCAGTGCCATAGGATATGCATTTTGGGCATACAGGCTTGATAAGGATAATCCGTATTGGCAATTACTTTTGGCTCAGTTAAAAATTTTTATAAAATCATTTGATGAAGCAGAGCAGATATTGGATAAATTATATAATAAAGTAGCAGTTACATACAAGTCAGTGTTATTAGAATTGTGGTATTTACGATATGCCTATTTTCCAAAATGGCTTGATACAGCTAAGCGCGAGATACTTTCTTTATTAAAAGAGGAAGTAGCGATTGAGATTATTAATATAGAAGCAAATTTATCCATAGCCATAAAGACTCACCCGGATCCTACGGAATTACATAAGATTTCGTTACTTATTATGGAAAAAGTTTTCAATAAAGAGGTAGATCAATATTAAAGATGGCTGCCTTATTTTTTTAAATTATTGATAATTAGATATTTCAGGCAGCCGATGAAAGTTAAGTCAGATTTATTGTTTTACCATTGTTCTTCTTTTTTTATTACTAATCCACCAGTTTGTTCTACCCAGATTATATAGCTTTGTCCTTTACGAGGCAAACGTATAGAATGTGGGGCTACGGCGTGAAAGCTACGCACTCCTGCCAGTCGTGCTTTATCTGGATCATTTATGTATTGAATTATTTCCAGCATTCTTTTACTGAAATGGGTGGAGTCTATTCCATATAGGTCTTTTTGTTTTCTGTGGAAGATATATGGGATGCCGATAGTATCTCTTATGTTCAGGGCAATGCCGCTATCTTGTGCGATTTTTTCTGTAAAAATCATTACCGGGAATGCTAAATTTATTTGTTTACCGGTTTCTATTTCTGAGTAATCAAAGTTCATCACATAAGTGAGGAAGTAAATATCGTGTCCTTTTAGGGTAATTATTTGATCCTTAGGGATAAAATCGTTTTTGGCATAGTCGAAGAATTTAATTTTCAGTTTAGTAGTATTTGTTTTATAGTCGTAATTTAAGATTTTTACTTGCATTACTTTATATCGTTTATCCAGATTTTTAAGTGTGATTTTCAGTTCTTTTATTCTTCTTTGGTTATTTAGGAAATCGGAGACTGCTGAGAAAGTTGATGATAGCCCGACTATTGCACTCAGTACTATAAAAACTATGAGTAGTACGGATATATTTGAGAATAATTTTGTAGTTAGAGATACAGTTTCTTCCACAATTGCATTTATTAGGTCGGTGAATTTTATGCCTTTATCTCCGGTAGCTGCTTGGTTTAGGAGTTTTCTTTCGTATAGTCGTAGATATATTCTGTAGATAAAATAGGCTATTATAGATAGTAGCAGCAGGAGAATTCCTGTTTTAGTTGTAAATAAGAATAGGATAATTTTGCTTATGGGTTTAAATATCCATTGTACTTTTTCCAAGATTTTGATTGAGTGTTCCATTTTTATTGTTTTTTTAGGTTAAACAATGTAAAAAATTTTTTTACACCATCAAAATAAAGAATTATGAACATTATTAGTGAATATATCCACAGGATAGTGTTATTAAAGGTAAATGTGGGTATATGTAATTTACCTATAATTTTTTCTGATGCATAAAAATGGGCTCTACCGATATTTGAATAAGGTTCTATAAATATAGGATTTTTTTTAGCAATGATATTTCCTTTGGCTATTATAAAGAAATTTGGCTCATCACTGTTTAAAATTATATCTATTAGTTTGTTATTTTGATAGTTTTCTTTAAGTTTAATAAAATTTTGTTTACCGATAATAGCAATTATACTGTCTATTTTTTTATCCTTCATATCAATAAGTTGATTTACAGCTATTTTGTAGTATTTTTTTACTTGTGATAAGAATTTAGACAATGTTTTTAGATCGTTATTTGTGAAATTATGAAAATTTAGTCTATTAAGCTCTTGGAAATCAATATTTTGTATAAAGTTAATTTTATAAAATCTTTTTAGTTCGTTTTTTATGATTGTAATATTTTTATGAAATAGGTTGAGGTTGTTATTTTGTTTTGCTTTAATAGCTTTGTCGGCGATTTTTTGCATTTCTGGGCACCAAAATCCAGTTATAAATATTGCCTGAGCCTTTTTTTTGTCGATGGGGAAGAAATTTTTTTCGTATTTATTTGAGGTAAATTGTTCAACAGCGAGAGCTTCATAACTCCATCTGGCGATAGTAAGATCTGCAATTATTGGTGTAAATTTTGGGGATTTGAAGTAAGGGTGCATATTGTCAAATTTAATCATTGCACCGCCCAGAAGCATTTGAGGAACTAAAATTAAAGGGATAGTGATATATATTGATACAATACTTTTGAAGCTTGCGGATATGTTTAGACCGATAATATTAGAAAGTACAGCTGTTGAGAATAGAATAAACCAGTATTCCCATAATAGTCCACGAATTTCTAAGATAGCGTTTGAGATAATAATAAAAAGGAACATTTCTATTGCAGAGAATATCATCAAAGATATGAGTTTAGAAAAAAGATAGCTAAGTTTTGAGAGTTTTAGGAATTGTTCTCTTTCCAGTATTTTTTTATCTTTAAAGATTTCCTCTGCACTTATTGAAAGTCCAATGAACATAGCTACGACTATTGCCATAAATAGGAATGCAGGTATATTATCGTTTAGTGCAAAAATATATTTACCGTTAGTAATTTTTTTACTTAGGAGAGCTAAGATAACAGCCAAAATAGGGGCTTCTGTAAGAGCGATTATAGTATATTGAATATCAGATATTTTTGCGTGGAGATTTCGTTTCAGGAAAATAAAAAATTGTTTTATACGGGATGGAGGTTTAAATAAATTTTTTGGCAGGGGTTTATTTATTACTTTTATTTTTGAGCGTTTTTCCAGATTAAATTTGTATAAAAGATACCATTCCAGAGGTGAAGTTTTTCTTTGTTCAGTAGGTTTTCCGTCCTCTGAAATAATTTTTTCTTCGATGATTTCTAAAATTTCATCAGTTCTGATATTTCCACAGGTAGGGCATTGTACATAATCTGCATCGGCACGATATGATAAAGATTTAAAATACCATATAGCTTCAATAGGGTTTCCGATATATACGATGTAGCCTTGTTTGTCGATGATAATAATTTTTGTAAAAAGTTTAAATATTTCCGAGGAGGGTTGGTGGATATTAGTGATAATTAGCTTATTATCAAGTGAAATAGCTTTTAATTGATGCATAAGCATAGTTGCATCTGTTGAGGAAAGTCCTGATGTTGGTTCATCGATGAATAATATTGCGGGTTCTCTAATAAGTTCTATGGCTATATTTAGTCGTTTTCTTTGTCCGCCACTTATGTATCTATTTAGCGGTGAACCTACTTTTTGGTCTTTGATATCGTAGATATTTAGTTTTTTTAGTGTATTTATTACTATTTGATGGATTTTTTGTGAGGAGTAATTGCCAAAGCTTAGTTTAGCAGTATAAAATAGGTT
The DNA here is from genome assembly GCA_964637235.1 of uncultured Bacteroidales bacterium. GTDB lineage: Bacteria > Bacteroidota > Bacteroidia > Bacteroidales > S143-33 > CAZWVR01. The sequence goes on from CAZWVR010000038.1 coordinate 14,021, forward strand.
TTGATAAACTGTAAAATTCTCTATTAGAGTATCTTCTTGTGGGACAAATCCTATAAGTCCTTTTATTTTAGATTGATTTTTATGTATATCAATTCCGTTTAGGTATAGTTTACCTTTTTGAGGCTTTAATTTTCCTGCTATTAGATTTAAAAAAGTAGATTTACCGACGCCGCTGCTGCCGATTATACCTATGAGTTCACCTGAATTGAAAGCAAAGCTAACTTTTTTGATTCCGTTTTCGGATTTAGGATATTTGAATTCAATTTTATCTGCGACGAGTGTTATATTGTATTTTTCTTTTGTTTTTATAAAATTTTTAAGCAGTTCTGATTGATAAATAGCATTTAGAGCGTTTGCTCGTATTATTGCACCTGAGTCGAAGTGGTATAAGTTTCCGGGTTTTATGATTTTTACATTTAATCTGATGGGGAGATTTCCATAATAGCGAAATATAAATGTTTGAATTTCTTTTATAAACAAAAAAATGATTTCTTTATCTAAATTAGGGTTCTCTTTTCTTTTAGGGATATATTCAAATGATGATGTTGTATTTATACCTTTAATTAGCAATAGTTTCTCGGGAGAAATTTTTTCGTATTTTTCAATTGCGAAGTTTAAGATATCTTCAAATTCGTTGTGATCTAAGTTTAATGTGGTGTTGATAGTAAGGAGTAATTCTTTTGCCTGAGGAGGTATTTTCTTAGTATTTGTAGTGATATATTCAATAGTTCTAAGTAGGATTAAATATTTTTCTTTGTTATTTAGGGTTAGATTGATTTTTCTACTGATTAGCAATATTTTAACACCTAATGCTGAAATTTTTTTTTCTCTTTTTTTAGTTTTTAGATCTTTGAAAAGTGCATTTTGAAAATCTTTATATTTTTTATAATATTTTAAGACAAGTTCTGAATTTAATCTTTCAGTTAAAAAGTTTTTAACGATATTATCGGCGTCAGAGGAGTTTTCAGATTTTATAAATGAGAGAATTGCAAAGAGTTGCATTAGGGCATTTATGATCTCCTCATTCATATTCCGTTTTCAATAAGTTCAACAGCTAATATTTTCCATTTGTCATTTTGTTTGCCCCAGTATGTAATTATTTGTAATTCGGTATTTAAGACTATGTATTTAATTTGTTTATCGAGCTTTTTGACATTATTTTTATCTATGTTTGCAGGGGACATTTCAGCTATTTGAGATATTGGATTTTCATTTGCTTTTTGAATAAAGATACCTTTTTGTTTCCATTGACCGTTTTGATCGATTTTAGGGAATGGTTCAAATTTTATAGGCAAAATTTTCATTCCCGGGACAAGGAAAGATTCTTCTACTTGATTTTTATCTACCTGAGATATATTATATGAAGCTCCGAATTTTGTAATAAGTAGTAATTTATCGGAAAGGAATTTTGCAAGGGATTGTTTATCATTTTTTTGTATAGCTTGATAGAAATTTTCTATTTGTGTTTTAAATATAGCAGTTTCATTTTGTGTTTGATTTACAGAAGTTTTTAAAGAATTTTTGTTAACATTTTTGCATCCAGTTAGTATAATAAATACAGAGAGCGTGAAGTAAAGTATTGATTTCATTTTTTAAAGTTTTATTGCATTGCAAAGTTAAGAATTTTTTCGTAATCTTTTTCATCAAGAGAGAAATTCATACCGCTGACTTTATTTTTAATAAGCAGTTCTAATATTTGTTTTTTATGATTTTCAGTGAGATTTATATCTTGGAGGCGAGTAGGAGCACCTATTTTTTTAAAGAAATTTTCGATAATTTCAATAGTTTGGTCTTCATTTGTATTTTTGTTGGCAGTTATAAGCTTTCCGAGTTTAGCGATACGTTCAGGAATTTTTGATTTAAAATGTTTAAGCCAAGCGGGATACATAATTGATAGAGTTTGTCCGTGAGGAGTATCGTAGAGCATAGAGATTGTATGACCGAGGGCGTGGACTCCCCAGTCGCCTGAGGAAGCTTTTCCAGCGTAAAGGGTTCCGTTGAGGGCAACTGTTGCTGTCCACATCATACGTTCACGTAAAGTAATATTTTTAAGGTTATTCAGTAAAGGTTCTGCAAAATCCATTGCTTCTATTATAACTTGGGCTATAAATCTATCTGATAATGGAGCATCTCCATAAGCAAAGAATGCTTCAAGGCTGTGTGCAATTAAATCAACTATACCATTGATTGTTTGGTCTTTGGGAACAGTTAATGTAAGGCTTGGGTCTAAAAATGATTCGTCGGGATAATTAAGTTCAGAGGCATAGCCTATTTTTTGCATAGTTTTTGGATTTTGAAGGACAGCTGCTCCGTTCATTTCGCTGCCAGTGGCTGCAATTGTTAAAACTGTTATAAGAGGCACTCGTTTTTTGGGAATCTCCCTATATGTCATAATATCCCAGGCGTCTATATTATTGGCATAAGATAGGTTAATCATTTTAGCGCTGTCTATTACACTTCCACCTCCAATAGCTATTATAAAGTCTATTTTTTCATTTTTAGCAACTTCTACTGCTTTCCTTACGTCATCAATTACGGGATTAGGTTTTATACCTCCGTATTCTACGTATTCTGTTTTACTTAAATTCAATTGTTTTTTTAAAGCGTCCAGATATCCGTATTTTTTTACGCTTCCTTTGCCATATATTATTAGAGCTTTTTTTCCGTATTTTTTTAATGATTGGTGGATATTTGAAATAACTCCTACGCCAAAATGCAGTTTAGTAGGATTATATACAGTGAAATTTTCCATAGCGTTTTTTTTACAAAAATAAAAATTATGTTATTAAAATTCAGAAACTTTTATTGAGTTAAAATTTTTTATAATGTTTTATATGGGTAGCATAATTTCAAAAGATGGCTCGAATTTAGGTTTAGTATATAGCTTGATTTTTTCGGCTATACATAATAATTTTGGTACCAAAAAATTTAGCTATGAAGGCAAGAGTTTTAGTTCTGTTTATTTTTACAAGTATTTTTTTTAGAAGCTTTGGGCAAGATTTGAATTACAAATTAAAAATTGCCCAACAGAATTATAAACTAATTTCGTTAAAAAGGCAAAAGGAGGTTATAACTTCTTATCGTCAGCGGGCAGAAGATTTTGCACGTAGGCTTGCAAGTAAAGCTCCTAAAAATATTGCAGCAAATATTGATGATTCTTTGGCATTAGTAGCTCTTTATATGTCAACAAATGGAAATAATTGGTATAACTCTTGGGATTTAAATTCTCCTGTTTCTTCTTGGTACGGTGTATCTCTTAATATTAATGGCAGGGTTGTTTCTTTATCTTTGAACAATAACAATTTGAGTGGAAATTTACCATCTGAGATAGGTAATTTGATAGCTTTACAGTATTTAAATCTTTCTGATAATTATTTAACAGGTAATTTGCCGGAGCAGATTGGCAATTTAACACAGTTGAATTATTTGTTATTGTTTAATAATAATTTTTCAGGTCAGATACCATCTACAATAGGTAATCTTGTTAATTTAATAGGATTAGATTTATCTTCAAATAAATTTAATAGTAGAATACCCTCAGAGTTTGGTAATTTAGCATCATTACAGGTTTTAAATCTTAGCTCAAATCTATTGATAGGTGATTTCCCTTCTCAATTATGTAATCTTTCAGACTTGCAGTTGATTTCTTTATCACAGAATAAACTTTCAGGCACTTTACCTATTCAAATAGGAAATATAACGAGTTTGCAATATCTTTATTTAGATCGCAATAATTTTACGGGAGAGATACCTGCTTCAATAGGCGATTTATCTAATTTGATATATCTTGATTTATCAGATAATCAATTTTATGGAGAAATTCCGAGCAGTATTGGAAATTTGTCAAATATTACAGATATTTATTTGAATTCGAATTCTTTGGAAGGGAATATTCCTGAAAGTATTGGTAATCTTACCCAGTTAAATAATTTGTATTTATTTTCTAATAAGCTTAGTGGTGGATTACCCAGCAGCATTGGTAATTTAACCAATTTAACTAATTTGGATTTATCTATGAATAATCTTGACGGAAGTATTCCATCTTCTATTGGTAATTTGACTAATTTACACGTTTTAAATTTGTGCTGTAATAAATTTTCTGGCAATATACCGGATGAATTAGGTAATTTGAATAATCTTACTCATTTGTATTTATCAGATAATAATTTAAGTGGAAATATACCACAGAGTATAGGATCTATGGCTTCTTTAGTTGTGTTAGATTTGTCTTCTAATTTTTTGGAAGGAGAGATACCCAGTTCCATAGGAAATATTACAGGTTTGGAGAGTGTGAATTTGAGTAGAAATAAGTTAACTGGCAATATTCCTCAAAGTTTAGCAAATTTACATAATTTATATTTCGTTGATTTTTCGTTTAATGAGTTAACAGGTGAGATACCGGATTTATCCGTTTCAGAGAATTTGTATTATGTAGATTTATCGCATAATAAGTTATATGGAGCATTGCCTTCCGGTTTTGGTAGTTTAAATAATTTGAGTTATTTGGATTTATCGAATAATAATTTGAGTGATTTATCGGATTTACATAATGTGCCACTTTATTATATCAATTTTGCATATAATAATTTTGATTTTGCGGATTTATATACTGCTAATATTACGATACATTATAAGCAGAAGTCACGTAATTTTGTATATATTTATTCACCGCAGCATAATGTCCCTACTTATGACACTTTAATTAATGGTCAAATTATTATATCAGTAGATGTAGAAGGGCAGGCAAATCAATATCAGTGGTATAAAGATGGGGTTTTGTTGTCAGGTGCTCAGGATAATAGTATAAGTGTTTCTCCATCAGAAAGAGGAATTTTTCATTGTGAAATTACAGATCCTGTTTATACAAATCTTACATTATATTCAGAGTTAGTGCCGGTTAATAAGCAAGTGGATACTACTCACGGTGTATTTATGCAAGATTATCAAGCTCTATTGAGTTTATATACTTCTACTGATGGAAAAAACTGGTATAATAATACGAATTGGCTGAGTAATAAGCCTGTTTCTCAGTGGTATGGTGTAGTTGTAAATAATTATAGAGTGAAGCAGATAGTGCTCGATAATAATAATTTAGATGGGTATATTCCTCGCGATATAGGTTTATTAGATGCTCTTGAACAAATTTTTATGCCTAATAATAAGCTTAGAGGCGAATTGCCGTCTGAAATTGGCAATCTTGTGAATTTAAAATATTGCGATTTTGAAAATAATTTATTTACAGGTATTATTCCTAATCAAATTGGAAATCTTGTTAAATTGCAATATTTAAATCTTGCTCATAATGGATTTAAAGGTGCAATACCATCAGAGATGGCTAATTTAACCCAATTGTCTTATTTAGATTTGTCTTTTAATTTATTGACTTCAATACCTGATGAAATAAATAATCTTACGAATTTATCTACTTTATTGTTGAATAATAATAGGCTTGTAGATTTGCCGGATCTTAATAATTTAAATGCCTATATTGATGTTAGCTATAATTATCTTGATTTTGGCGATTTAGAGCCTAATGTTTATGCAATATGGTCATATAGTCCGCAGGCTAAGATAGGTCATATACAGTATATAAATCCTGCTAAAAGTAGGGTAGTTCTTAGAGTTCAGACTCCGGGTGATAATAATTCATATTTATGGTATAAGGATTATATGGCTATAAATGGAGCTACTGATGATAGTTTAGTAATTGAAAATTATAATCCTGCTACTGATTCTGGGGTTTATTATTGTGAAGTTAGAAATTCTATTGTTAATAACTTAACGCTCACAAGTTATAATTTCTATGTTGGGGTTCAACCGCCTAATTATCAGGTAAGTATTGAAGTAGAACCTCAAAATGCTGGTAGTATTAGTGGACAAGGTTTTTATTCCGCAGGAGATACTGCTATATTAAGTGCAGAGCCTATGGAAGGATATAGATTTTATGCTTGGAGTAAAGATGGTAATATCATTTCTGATGAGAACCCTTATAATTTCCCCATTACAGATGATGCAAATTTAGTAGCATTATTTGATCGCACTTCTTATGAAGTTAGTGTACAAATAAATCCGGCAGAGGCTGGTGTTGTGTATGGTACAGGCTTTTATTATCCGGGAGATACTATTACACTTATTGCTGTGCCTAAGTATGGATATAAATTTGTAAATTGGTCGCTTGATGGAAATCAAATAACTCAGGATAGCATTTATAT
>CAZWVR010000039.1:0-9724 GCA_964637235.1 uncultured Bacteroidales bacterium
ATTATGAAAATTCTTACAATTATTGGAGCAAGACCACAATTTATAAAAGCCGCCGCTGTAAGCCGTATTATTGAAAATTACCCAGAAATAACAGAAATAACAGTCCACACAGGACAACATTTTGATAAAAATATGAGTGATGTTTTCTTTGAACAAATGAATATAAAAAAACCTGATTACAACTTAAATATACACAGCCTCTCGCACGGTGCAATGACAGGCAGAATGCTTGAAGCCATAGAAAACGTGATTATAAAAGAACAACCTGAAATAGTAATGGTTTACGGCGATACAAACTCAACAATAGCTGGCTCCCTTGCAGCAAAAAAACTACACAAAAAAGTAGCACACGTAGAAGCTGGGCTCCGCTCCTTTAATATGAAAATGCCCGAAGAAATAAACCGAATACTAACAGACAGAATTAGCGACTATCTATTTTGTCCAACTAAACAAGCTGTGGAAAACCTTAAAAAAGAAGGATACGAAAACTTTAACGTCAGAATTGAACAAGTAGGCGACGTAATGTATGACGCCATAGTATACTATCAAAAATTCGCACAAAAACCAAACTTTTCACTGCCTGATAAGTTTATCCTCGCTACTGTCCACAGAGCCGAAAACACCGACGACACAGAAAGACTAAAAAATATTTTTGAAGCATTAGAAATAATTTCAGAAAACTTGCCAGTTGTTTTGCCACTCCACCCAAGAACCCGCCAAAAACTCAAACAAATTGATTTTAAACCTCAAAAAACTATCATTACCGAACCAGTAGGGTATCTGCAAATGATATACCTCCTAAATAAAACTCAACTTGTAATAACAGACAGCGGAGGTTTGCAGAAAGAAGCATATTTTATGAAAAAACCTTGCATAACTCTTCGCGACGAAACAGAATGGGTAGAACTCGTAGAACACGGCTTTAACACGCTAACAGGCGCAGATAAAAATAAAATCTTAAACGCAGTAGAACAAATGCTAAATAAATCTCTTGACTTCTCTATCAAACTCTACGGAAACGCCGACGCAGCTGTCAAAATTATTGAAACACTAAAACAAGATAAATTTTAAAATCAAAATCCTGTGAAAAATTTGCATAAAGTATTAAACTATGCTACCCAAAAATCAGAAATAAAGTTTTTTCATCTGACTAATGGAACTAAAAAAATCAATAGTACAAAACCCTATACAGTATCAATAAATATTTTTTCAACCCGATTAAATATAGCTACACCGAAAATAAAAATCACAATAGCAGCAAAAGTTGCATAGAGCAAACTTTGCCAAGAAAAATCACCTTTACCTAAAAGTATAAAACGAAAACTTTCTACAATAGGTGTAAGTGGATTTATTTGAATAAAAATTTTATACTTCTGAGGAATTTGAGAAATTGGATAAATAACTGGTGTAATGTACATAAGCAACTGTACTCCAAAATCAATGACATAAGTCAAATCCCGATATTTAGTTGTCATTGCTGAGATTATAACACCTCCTCCTAAACCAACTAAGGCCATCAATAAAATTAAATACGGTAAAAGTAATATGTGCCAGTGAATACTTATATGCACTCCTTTAATTACATAAAAAATAATAAATCCCACCAATATGATAAATTGAACTGCAAACTGCAATAATCCTGATATTACATTCGCCACTGGAACAGTTAATCGCGGAAAATATACCTTGCTAAATAATGATGCATTAGTAATAAACGTTTTAGATGTTATTTTAAAAACAAGCGAAAAATAATTCCACGCTACTAACCCCGAATAATAAAATAAAATATGCGGTAAGCCATCAGTGGAAATTTTTGCAATTCTTCCAAAAACCAAAGTAAATAATACTGTCGCAATTAAAGGTTGTATAATAAACCATAAAGGACCTAAAATAGTTTGCTTAAATTTAGATACAAAATCTCGCCGAACAAAAAGATATATTAAATCACGATATCGCCATAACTCCCTTATGTTTAAACTAAAAAACTTTCTACGTGGTGTTATTATTAACGTCCAATCCTGTTCTTTCACAATAAAAAATTTTCGCAAATATAAAAAATTTGACTTTTTAAATTTAAAATATTACTTTTGCCGTGGTTTTTTATGGCGAGATAGCTCAGCTGGTTAGAGCGCAGGATTCATAATCCTGAGGTCGAGGGTTCAAGTCCCTCTCTCGCTACTAATATTAATACCTGCCTTACAATTTGTTTTAAATCAAAAAATCTATATCTTAGCAAAAAAAATATGGCATTAGATATTATTTTAGGCTTGCAATGGGGAGACGAAGGCAAGGGTAAAATAGTCGACTACCTAAGCAAAAAATATGATATCATTGTACGATTCCAAGGCGGAGCAAATGCAGGGCATACCGTAGAATATGATGGAGAAAAACACATATTACATTTACTCCCTTCCGGTATATTTTATAAAGACACTATAAATGTAATTGCAAATGGCGTTGTAATAGACCCAGTAGCATTTAAAGAAGAAGTAGAAGAAATTAGAGCTTTTAGCCCAGGAATAAGAAAACGCCTCTATATATCAGAAAAAGCTCATTTAATTCTACCTACACACAAAATTCTTGATGCAGCAATAGAAAAATTTAAAGGCAAAAATAAAATAGGAAGCACATTACGAGGTATTGGTCCTGCTTATACAGATAAAATAGCACGAAACGGCTTACGAGTAGGCGATATTTTCAAAAAAGACTTCTACAAACAATTCTACTCTACTTTTGAATTTCATCAAATAATACTTGAAAAAATCTATAATTTCAGAGCCGATTACGACTTCCTTGCAAATCAATGGCTTAACGCAATTGAATATTTAAGAAACTTCCAAATAATATCAACTGAATACTTCCTCAACGAAGCTCTAAACAACGGAAAAGAAATTTTAGCAGAAGGTGCACAAGGCACTCTTTTAGATATTAACTTTGGAACATATCCTTATGTGACCTCATCAAATACTATATCCGCAAGTGCAAATATCGGTATGGGAGTGCCCTTCGCTCATATTAGAAATGTATATGGCGTATTTAAAAGCTATACTACTCGCGTAGGAGCCGGACCATTCCCAACTGAACAAAATAATGAAATCGGTGAATATCTCAGAAAAAAAGGCTCTGAATACGGTGCTACAACAGGAAGACCTCGACGTTGCGGATGGTTAGACATAATCGCACTAAAATATGCCGTAATGATAAACGGCGTAAATAAGCTTATTATAACAAAAACTGACGTCCTCAGCGGTCTCGAAAAAATTAAAATAGCCACTGCATACAAAATTGACGAAAAAATAACAGAATATTTCCCCTCTGACCTCAACTCAATCCAAAATGTCATATATGAAGAATTCAACGGTTGGCAAAAAAATATTTCGCAATACAAACAATACCAAGAATTACCCGAAAATCTAAAAAAATACATAGACTACATAGAAAAACAATTAAATATCCCTATTGTTTATATATCAACTGGCAGCAGCAGAGAAAGCCTAATAACAAAATAATTCTTCTGCAACCTGAAATTTTAACCCAAATACTTAACCATATTTTTATTTTTTGAACTTAAATTTATACTTTTACAAAAAAATTTCTATGCAAAATAACTGGATAAAAATTGGAAGCTACCCTAATCTCTTTGAAGCACAAATGAGACAAGCTTTCCTCAAAAGCGCCAATATCGATGCAGTAATTGTAAACGCAAGAGATAGCTTATTCCTAATCGGCGATATAGATTTATACGTAAAAAAAGAAGATAAAGACAAAGCAGAAAACATACTTCTACAATTTGAAGGTAAAACAAAAATCAATTCCTTTATTCTGGAAAAACCTATGATACTTTTCCAACAATTCCTTAAAAATAAAGGTATTAAATCGACATTAGTAAGAAAACAAGAAACTGAATATATTTTGGACAATTTTGAAGTCTACGTAATAAATGAACTGCTCGAAAAAGTTAAACCATATTTAACTGCTGATGAACTCGACGACTGGATTCTAACTGAAAAATGTCAAGATGTAAAACAAACTGCTTATAGAGTAGAACTGCTAAATGACCACTCCATTGACGCAATGGTAATAAAGAAAAAAGATTCCGACTTCCATCTCCAAGAAGTAAAAATTTTCACTAAAAAAGAAAATCAAAAAAAAGCAAAACAATTACTTGAAAACTTACCTCAATGGAAATTACTCTCTGAATATGATACTTTACAAAAAGCTGAATTAACTGAGGATATGCTATTTTCAGAAGGAATTAAAGCCATCATAAAACAAGTTAATAATCAATATAAAATCTTTGTGCCCGAAAAAGACATTCAAAAAGCTACACAAATCTTAAATCTACATAAAAAACCTGTTAAAATAAAAACTTACGACTCCTTTATAAATGCCCAAAAAGACCTTGCTCTATTACAAGAAGCAGGTATCCACGCTACTATAATCACTAAAAAAGATAGCATATTTCTATTAGGCGAATACTACCTATTTGTTGACGAAAACGATAAGGAAAAAGCCCTGAAAATCTTAACTTAATGAACGATATATCCAAAAGAATAATATCTGCTTTTGTTTTTCTATTATTATTCGTATTGGCTGCATTAAATCCATTTCTTTTTGCAGCTGTCTTTATATTTTTTATGATAATATCATTAAAAGAACTTTGCAATTTTGCCCGAAACAAAAACTTAAAACCCGGAAAAGAACTATATCTGCTCGCAATATTAACTTTTATAGTTTTTTTTATCTATTTCGGCTTTGGAATATCCTCTCAATTTCTACTACTTCCTCTATTTTTCCTATTTCTACTTTTTATTATAGAATTATTCCGCAAAAACCAATTTTTTCATACCATCGGTTTTTATTCATTTGCAATGTTTTATATTATAGTTCCTTTTTCTTTATTCAATTTTCTGATTTTTTACTCCGGAAAATATACAATAGACCTACTTTCACTATTTTTCGTAGTTATATGGACCAACGATATTGCTGCATACTTCATAGGTATTACCTTCGGTAAACATAAACTAATGCCATATATTTCCCCTAAAAAAAGCATAGAAGGATTTTTAGGCGGAATTATATCTGCTGCTCTTATCTCTGTAATATTCTATTTAATCAACAAAAAATTTTCTCTGTCAGAAAATTTAATTCTATCTACTGGTATCGCTATTTTTGGTGTTTTAGGAGATCTTTTTGAATCTAAAATAAAAAGAGAACTGAAAATCAAAGACTCTGGAAAAATTATGCCAGGACACGGTGGCATCTTAGATAGATTTGACAGTAGCATTTTCGGCATTATCTTTCTAATCGGATATTGGTTAATAAAAAATATCGTAATATGAGAATACATAAATGTGGCATTAAAATCATACTTATTACACTTTTTACATTGTTTTTAATCAATTATCTTGTCTATAAATCGTCATTAATAACACCTATCATAAAAGCTACTATACAATTTATTAGCCTTGCTCTTTCCATTATAATCATTTACTTTTTCCGAAATCCTGAAAGAAAAATCTATGAAAATCCTTATTTTATACTATCACCAGCCGACGGCAAAATCATTGCTGTTAAAGAAATATTTGAAAATGAATTCTTTAACGAAAAACGCCTAATGATTTCTATCTTTATGTCTTTAATCAATGTTCATAAAAACTGGCTGCCAGCAAGCGGAAAAATACTATACATAAAACACTACGACGGAAAATTCAAAATCGCAAGTAAAGAAAACTCTTATCTCGATAATGAACATAATATCATTGTTATGGAAAATACTCTGGGCAGAAAAATACTAATACGTCAAGTTGCAGGCAAAATAGCTCGGCGAATTTGCTCTAATGTAAAAGTAAATGATAAAGTAAAACAAGGCAATGAATTAGGATTTATAAAATTTGGTTCACGCGTAGATGTAGTATTGCCTCTTGACGCTATTCCCAGAATAAACATCGGCGATAAAGTATTTGGATCTCTTACTGTTTTAGCTGATCTATACGAAAAAAATAAAAACGATGAAACCTAATATAGCCGTAATCTACGGAGGCTTTTCCTCTGAATACAAAATATCTATCCAAAGTGGTAAAAATATAGCCTCCCTAATAGACAAAAATAAATTTAATGTTTGGGAAGTACTTATTACTAAAAAAAATTGGATGGTTAACGAAAAATATCCCATAAATAAAGAAGATTTCACATTTCTTATTAACACAAAAAAAATACATTTTGACGCAGCTATAATAGTAATACACGGTACGCCCGGAGAAGACGGAATATTGCAATCCTACTTTGAATTAATATCACTTCCCTATATTTCTTGCAATCCATTAGCTTCTGCACTTACTTTTAATAAATTCTATTGCAACTACTTTCTAAAATCTTTTGGCATTGATATAGCTCCTTCTTTTATTGTCCGAAAAAATGACAACTTTGAAAAAATAAAAAAACAAGTACTAACCCTCGGATTACCAGTATTCGTAAAACCCAACGCAGGAGGATCAAGCTTCGGAACTACAAAACTAAAAAATATTAACCAGCTAAAAGACGCATTATATTTAGCATTTAACGAAGCTAATGAAGTTATCATAGAATCTTTTATAAAAGGACGCGAAATGACATGCGGTGTCTTAAATATAAACGGAAAGCCTAAGGCTATGACCCCCATAGAAATAATTAGTGCACACGAATTCTTCGATTTTGAAGCTAAATATAATCCAAAATTAAACAAAGAAATAATACCTGCCCCAATACAAGAAAAATATATAACCAAAATAAAACAAACCTCTGAAAAAATATATAATCTTCTAAACTGCGATGGTATAGTAAGAATTGACTATATCCTATCGGAAAACGGTAAATTATACTTCTTAGAACTAAACTCAATCCCCGGAATGACAGAAGCCTCCATAGTCCCTAAAATGGCTAACTACGATAAAATTTCCCTAACAGACGTATATACAACTATGCTTGAAAATATCATCAAAAAATAAACTAAATCCATAAAAACTCTGGTATAAAATTTGGACACCCGATATTAAGAAAATAAAACATGAAAAAAATAGGAATTTTCGGTAAACTAAGCGATTCTGAACAAAATAACTCATTGATATATAGAACATTTGAAATCCTAAACAAAAATAAATGCAAAATTTTTGTCCATAAAGAATTTTATATATGCCTCGAAAGAAAATTATTCTTTAAACCAATTATCACCGGCTTTTTTGAAGATATCAAACTCAATGAACTTGATGTTATAATCAGCATAGGTGGAGATGGAACCTTCTTAGAATGCGTAGCAGAAATAAAAAAAACTCCCGTACCTATAATTGGAATAAATACCGGTAGACTGGGATTTTTAGCTTCAATATCCAAAGAAATGATAGAAACCTCACTTAAAGATATTATAACCGAAAAATTTACAATAGAGGAACGCTCCCTATTAGAAGTGAAAATTGAAGATATGAACATTGATAAGATTTTCCCTTATGCCCTTAATGAACTCGTAATACAAAAAAAAGATACCAGTTCAATGATAACAATAGACGCCTATGTGGATAATCACTTTTTAAATACATACTGGGGAGACGGACTAATAATAGCAACTCCCACTGGTTCCACCGCATATTCTTTGAGCACCGGCGGTCCTATAATCGTACCAGGCTCTGAAAATATCGTAATAACCCCAATAGCTCCTCATACCCTAACAGTACGACCAATAGTACTGCCAGATAATGCCGAAATAAAACTGAGAGTAAAAGGCCGTGGCGAAAAATTCTTAGCTGCAATCGATGCAAGAAATATAACTATTGAACATGATACTCAACTATTCGTCAAAAAAGCTAATTTTACTATCAAAATGATTAAATTGCCTTCTTATAACTATTTTGCTACATTAAGAAAAAAATTAATGTGGGGATTAGACATACGAAACTAAATGCTACAACATTTTTCTTAAAAAAACGTTCTCTATAAAAAAGTCAAAAAAATTTGCCAAAAAAGTAAAAAAAGTATTATTTTTACGCAAATTAAAAATTTTACTACAATGAAAAAAATTGCTACTTTGACAATAACATTCTTAATCATTGTAATAATGTCGCTTAATATTAAAGCACAATATTGGAAAAGAGAACCTGCTTCATTGATATATGCCAATGGTACAAACCATTTCATGGGTGATCTGGGCGGAGGAAAAAGAGAAGCAGCTCATTTCCTTGGTGTAAGAGACTTAGACTACCAAGTTACAAGACCTACATGGCAAATTGGATATAGATATAGATTTCACGAACTATTTTGTGTGAGAGCAACTTATACTTTCGCAATTCTCAGAGGTAAGGATAAAGCTTCTGGATTTTTTGGTAGAAGAGCCAGAAATCTATCTTTCCGCTCGCCTCTACATGAACTTGGTGTACAAATTGAATATTACTTCTTAAAAGAACTCCCACCTGCACGCTCGGCTATAACCAGTTTATTAGGTCGTAGAAATTTTGCTGCATATATCTTCTTTGGAACAGGTGGTTTTTACTTTAACCCAAAAGCAAAATATGAACCTACTGGTAAATGGATTGCACTAAGACCCTTAGGCACCGAAGGACAATACGCAAACCCCGACGGTACGCCATTCACTTATACAAGCTTTTACGCACCACATGAAGAACTCCAAACCCCAAAACCATATAAACCATTCGCTGCTTTTATCTCTTTTGGTCTCGGTGTTAAATACAATATAAACAGAAGATGGGCTGTGGGACTGGAAATGTCTAATAGATATACCTCAACTGATTATCTCGATGATACCCACGATAGATACTTTAATTACGCTGACTTCGGTTTAACTCCTCCCAGTGAATATACAACTTATTTTGCAGATAGACACGTCCCTTACAACGCCGAAACACAAGAAGTTCTATACGACCAACAAGCTGAACCTTATCACTCAGGAAAAGCAGGCAGAGGCGATCCAAATTATAATGACGCATATATCTTTACCCTTATAACTGTATATTACAAGCTCAAAAAAGGTAAACACAATATGCCAAAATTCAGATAATTATGAAAAAAATTTTTTTAACATTCTTTTTATTTCTGTCAGCTATAACAATTACATTTGCACAAGATGGTAATTTAGGTTTATTCTTAGGAGCTAGCTATTATAATGGCGAAATAAATCCGGATAAAATCTTATTTATGCCTTCTCCAGTAATAGGGCTATTTTACAGACACAATTTTAATAATAGATGGGCTCTAAGAATAGAAGGAAACTACACAACTTTACGAGGCTCTGATAGCAAATATAACAATGCATATCAACAGTGGCGAAATTACAATTTTACTACTAGATTAGGAGATTTAGGCGCAGGTATGGAATTTAATTTCCTTAAGTACAATAAACATAAATATTCCGAATTTTACTTCTCTCCATATGTATTTTTAGGCACTATGATTCTGGTAATTCCGGATCCCAAATACCCGTTTGAATTCTCTTTCCCTGCTGCCGTAGGTTTTAAATATGCACTTACTAAAAAAACTACAATAGCTATTGAATGGAGCTACCGATGGACATATAGCGATAGACTGGATGGAATAAAAGAAGATAATTTTTATCATAAACCTTATAGAATGCAATACTCTTACAACCCAGATAACGATTGGTACTCATTTATAGGTGTAAGTATTTCTTACGAATTATTTAAAAATACACAAGAATGTCCCGCTATATTCCAATAATCAT
>CAZWVR010000039.1:9824-19894 GCA_964637235.1 uncultured Bacteroidales bacterium
CCTAAAAAGCGGCTATCTAACAAGCGGTATAAAAAAAGGAGGCGTCTAAAAAAGCACCTCCTTTTTTATTTTTTTATTATTTCTCTTACAACAAAAAATGTTTCTAAATGACAAAAAATACAGCACATAATAAATTACAAATCAAAACACTAGGTTAAATCCATGGTCATTCACTTTCTATTGACTGTTCTTATTCCTTCCATATCCTAAAAGCATTTGAATTTTATCAAATGAGCACCTCATTTATAAATGCGAGCAATGCCTCTTGAATATTTCTCTTTTTTGTAAAATAAATTTTTATTCCTAAGGATGATAAATCCGTGATTAAACGTCTTCCTATATGCCTAACAATCAATACATCACTATCTCCTATAAGATGAAGGATTCGTCTATGATCATGATGTCCATGGCCATTACCATGATGATGCTCATGATGATGTTTATGATGGTACTCAATATCAGAAGTTGAAATAAACACACCTTGCTGAGGTAATATCTCCTCCTCCGAATGTTCATGTTCATGGTGATGATCCTGATGTTCATCTCTATCAGGATTACTATAATACTGCTTAGAAATAATCTGACTACCCTGAATTTGGTATATTAAGAAACCTCCTGCGCGTCCAACGTGTAATGCTATATTTGTACCATCATCTGTCGGAAAAGCTATCTTTATTTTTTCTTGCTTTTGTGGTTTATTAGGCATAGCTTTTTGAATCTTTTCCTCCCCTTTATCAATAATACTTTTCTCTGAAAGCTGCGGCTCCTTAGGCTTAGGAGAGTTTATTTTTGTATCCATATTTGCTTTTTTCGCTTGTTGTTTCTGTAAAAATAATCTGTGATGTTCACTTCCTTCTCGGAACATTCTTTTACCACATACAGGACATTTTGTTTCCATACATGGTACCCCACTAATATGAGGTACTCTTGTTCCGCAATGCACACATATGCAATAACCCCCTGAGCCGTAATGTTCCGGTTCTCGTTTTGGCATAATTCTTTTTTACACAAAATTACAACAGCTTTTTTACAAAAAAATATATTTTAGAATATAAAACCGCTTACTTTTTATATTCGTATAATTTGATTTATTATTTTGCTCTCTGGTAGGAAATACCTTTAATTAAAGACGGGCGGAGTGCTAAACCGCCCGTCTTTCTATGATACTCTATTAGTCTTTTATAAGCTTAATAGCACCACTTACTTTTGACGTTTTTACATGTACAAAATAAACTCCATTGGGTTTATCGCTCAAATCAATTATACGTGTGCTATTAGCAGGTATATTATTGATATGGTATATTTCTTTACCAAAAACGTCTGTTATGTATATCTGAGAATTTTCATTTGTTTGAAATGTAAAAATTCCTGTTGAAGGATTAGGATAAATATTTACGAACTTATCAATAACAGAGATATTAGCGTAAGGTTCTACTGTAATATTAAATGAACAAGTATCCATATTGCCGGATTGATCATAAGCATACCATGTAATAGTTGTCGTGCCTTCCGGAAGGCGTGCACCGGCAAGAGTACTAAGATGATTGAAACTATTTGTTATGCTATCAATAGAACAATTATCCCAGATATCAATAGGATCAAATTCAGTTCCTTGCACAATATAACTATTGGAGGTATCTGCCATAACTGTCTGATCGGGTAAGCAAGTTATTCTTGGAGGTATTGTATCATAAATAATTACATTTTGAGTTTGAGTACTTATATTTCCATTTCCGTCGTCATATATCCAAGTTACGACTGTTGTATCAGGAGCTGTTATAGGTAAGGTTATATTCGTAGTACCCATTATTGTTCCACTACAATTATCTATCGCTATTGGTGCATTTAAGACAGAAACTTCACATGCAGAGATAATATCCGGCAATACAGGCATATATGGCTCAGGAGGCTCATTATCTTCTATATATAAAACAGCAACATCACTGGTATCACTTGAAATTTCATTAGAAGCTATACAACGGTATAAATATCCATTCATTTGCTCATTGGGACTATATATCGTAAGGCTATCTGTTGTAGTTCCTGAATATATTGCATCATCTGAAAGATTTACAAAACCACTGCCGCTATCAACCTGCCATTGAAAAGTTTTACTTCCAAAAGCTTTTATTCCAAATTTTACAGAAGCGAGATTTGGACAGATAGTTTTGTTCTTAGGTTGAGAAATAATTTTATTGATAAGATTTTCTTTCCATTTTATAAAATTACGAGCCCTAGAAGTAGCAATTATATCAGGAGCATTATCACCGTTTAAATCAGCAGCTTTTGCATCTATAGATGAAGGAGCATAGGAAAAAGCTATATGTCTTTCACTAAAAATTCCATGTCCATCTATATTTTCATACCATGTAATTATATTAGTGCTACCACCTGAAGCTACAAGATCAAGGTCTCCATCTCCATCTAAATCTACGGCACTAACATTACAAGAAACTATATTAGTATCTATTGTAGCCGCTTTAACAAAAGTCCCTTGCCCATCAATATTTTTGTACCAAACTATTTTATAATCCTGACCTGAAGGAACAACAATATCAAGATCTCCATCTCCGTCTATATCAGCAGTTATGCTATAACATGCATCTATCTGATCAATATTTTGTTTAAGGATAAAATGACCCTTTCCATCAATATTTTCATACCATTGTAAGAAGATGCCCAAATAAGCACTAACGACAATATCTATATCTCCATCTCCATCTAAATCAGCTGGATAGGCACTAATAGCAAGATGTAAGTCGTCACTATTTGTAATAACATGAGGATATCCAAAATGCCCTTGCCCATCAATATTTTCATACCAAACAATTTTTTTATTATGATCTGAGGAACCAGCACATAGTAAATCTAAATCTCCGTCTCCGTCTAAATCTGCTGCATATATCCCAGTCGGAGAAAGAATAGTATCTATAATCTCCGGAGGAGCGAAATTCCCTTGTCCATCTATATTTCTATACAAAAGAAGTTTATTATCTTCAAAACCACTAGCCAAAACGTCCAGATCTCCATCATTATCTATATCAGCTGCATAGACATATATAACAGAATTCAAAGTATCATCAATAACATTCTGATGACCAAAGGTTCCTTTTCCATCAAAATTTTTATACCATGTAATACTACCACTTAAAGTTCCGCATAAAACGTCTAAATAGCCGTCTCCATCTAAGTCTGCTATATAAATTGACTGAGGCCGATTTATTATAGAAAATACCTTATTAGCTGTAGTAAAATTTCCATTTCCATCTAAATTCTTAAACCATACAACACCAGAATTTGTTATAGTTGTCCCAATAACGTCTAAATGATTATCGCCATTTATATCTGCAGCAAGTACTTTATAGGGCGCAGTAGGGATACTATCAAGCATATAAGGCATAAAACTTCCATTTCCATCAACATTTTTATACCAATAAAATTTATTTGAGCCATATACAGCTCCCAATACGTCCATATCACCATCTCCGTCTAAATCTGCTGCATATACACAGCTAACATCATTAGCAGTATCAACAATTACTTGTTGGGGACTAAAAGTTCCATTTCCATCAGTATTTCTGTACCAAGCAATTTTATTATCTTGCCTGGAAGCAGATAATACATCCATATCACCATCTCCGTCTAAATCTGCTGCATATACACTATAAGCACCATCAACATTAGTAGTTATTATTTGCTGTGATGAAAAGTTTGCTTGTCCGTTATTTTCATACCAAGCAATTTTATTATCGTTAAAGGAAGCAGATAATACATCCAAATCACCGTCTCCGTCTATATCTGCTGCATATACACTCACAGGTGCTTGTACATCTGTACTTATTATCTGTGCTCCACCAAAATTGCCTTGACTATCATTTGGATACCAAACAATTGCGTTTCCATCTTCATCAGCAGCTAATAAATCTATATCCCCATCGCCATCTAAATCACATGGATATATAGAAAATATATCTCGTGTATTATCAATGATATCACCGGAATTAAAATTTCCTTTTCCATCTAAATTTTTATAACATATAAGATTTGTTTCATCAGTGGCAATTATATCAAGATCTCCGTCTCCATCTACATCTGTCAATTTTAGATCCATCGCTACCTCAGGAATGTATAATACATTAGGAGTTCCAAAATTTCCCTGACCATCAAGATTTTTAAACCAATAAAGAAATTGATTAGCACCAGCTATAATATCATTATAGCCATCTCCATCAATATCTCCAACATCAAAGCAAGCCCATATATCATGGCTATAATCTTTGGCAATAATTTTAAGATTGCCAAAAGAAATTTGACCTTTTATTATATTTACACCTATAACTAAGGTATAAATAAAAACCCAAAAGAAAAAAAGTTTAAAATACCTCATAGTGCAATATTTTTTAACAAAAGTATTTCAAGATATCTTAATAGTCAATTAGTTGGTAATAATTTTTTATAAATAAGTTGGTTTATTTAGTTTTCATGGATATCTATCTTGTTTTTAAGATTTTTTACACTTTATTTTATTTTATAAAAATTACAAAATAAAAATCTTTACAACATATAAACAATAACAAACTGATAATCAATTAGATATATTGACAAAGTTTTTATACAAGCAACTATTTAAAGGCAATTAATTTTGAAGGTAGCAAAATTTATATGATAAGAAACTATGGTCAATGATTTTTCATAATTGTAATTAGGCTATACTCGTCTAAATAATATAGAGCTATCTCCATAACTTAGGAAACGGAAATCATTTTTTAAAGCATAATCATATACTTTTTTCCAGTCGTCACCAATAAAAGCGGCTACAAGAAGCAAAAGTGTACTTTTGGGTTGATGAAAATTTGTAATAAGTATATCTGTAATTTTAAATTTATATCCAGGGACAATCATTATTTGCGTTTTTCCATCAAAATGATTTAATTTCTGTTTTAGCATAAAATTTTCAATAGCTTGCAATGCTTCCAGTGGAGAGATTGTAATCTGTTCCTGATATATTTCCCATTGACTTACAAAGTTAAAATCTGGCTGATTTTTAATAATTTTATAACCGATATAATATAAAGTCTCTAAAGTTCTCAAAGAAGTGGTTCCCACTGCAGTAATTCTGCCTAAATTATTTTTTATTTTTTTTAAAGTATCAATAGATATAGAAAAAATTTCTGTATGCATAAGATGCTCGGCTATAAATTCTGATTTCACCGGTTTAAAAGTACCTGCTCCTACATGTAAGGTTAATTCAGCAACTGAAATATTTCTATTTTTTAACTTATTAAATACATTTTCTGTAAAATGAAGTCCAGCAGTAGGAGCTGCTACCGAACCTTTTATTTTAGAATAAACGGTTTGATACGTATTTTTATCGTTTTCCGTAGGTTTTCTTTTTAAGTATGGAGGTATAGGGATTTGACCCACTATTTCAAGTATTTCACCAAAAGTAATATCATTATCATATATAAATTCCACGATATGGTTCTGATGATGTTTGCCAATATATCGTACTTGGAGAATTCTCTGCTCAGATTTATATATATATTTCAAACTCAAAGTATCATTTTTCCATTTTTTAAGATTACCTATAAGCACCTCCCATTGTACTTTGCCTTTGGAAGCAAAAGCATTTTCATAATCAGCAGGTTGATAAGGATTTAAACAAAAAATTTCAATTTTTCCACCTGTTTGTTTTTTAAAAATTAAACGAGCAAAAAAGACTTTTGTATTATTCAGAATAAGCAAACTGTTCTCTGGCAAGTATTTGTCTATGTCGAAAAATTTTGTTTGAGAGATATTCCCATTTTTATAAATTAGTAATTTAGAAGCATCGCGTTGTTTGAGTGGAAATTTAGCTATACGTTCCGATGGTAAATGATAATCAAATTCATCAATTTTTATATTTTTGTAATTCATAAAAATTTTGTTATGGACTTAAAACCCGGAGACTTCGTAAAATTCCTAAACGAAGTAGGTGGAGGCAAAGTTACAAAAATTATTGATAAATATACTGTTTTAGTAATGATTGAAGATGGCTTTGAAATACCATATTTAAAACGAGAACTCATAAAAATTGACCAAGAACAAAAAGATGAATATACTCAGGCAGTAAAAGAACCAAAAGAATATTCAAATAAGAATAAATCTTTGGAACAAGAAATATATAATGCCGAGGAAATTATAGAAAAAGATAATGAGGAAATAAATATCTATCTAGGAATTATACCTGAAAATCAGAATGAACCAGCAGAAGGTTATTACGACATTTATTTAATAAATGATAGCAATTGGTTTTTACTTTACCTAATAAGTTTAAAAAAGAAAAATTATAACAGCTTACCAGGAATTTTACAACCCAATATGATGGAGCTGATACACTCTATAAAATTTGACGAGCTAAAAAACATACAAGAAATAAGCATTCAATTTTTAATGTATAAAAAAAAGCCTCATCAATTGCATCAACCTGTTATAAAAAGCATAAAAATAAGACCAGAAAAATTTATCAATATAAGTTCATTTGATAATAACGATTTTTTTGAGACAAAAGCAAAACTCTTTACAATATTAGAAGAAGATCCTTTTAAAGAAGCCGTAAAAAAGCTGACTTCTGAACAGATACAAGGTATAATAAAACAAAAAGAGAAAAAACAACATAAAAGGCAATATAAAAGTGGATATGTTCCAGATGTAGTAGAAATTGATTTACATATTAACAATTTATTGAGCGATACTCGTGGATTAAGCCCCAAAGATATGCTTGAATATCAGATGGAAGTTTTTGAAAAAGAATTAAAAGCTGCAATAAAAAATCCCCATGTAAAAAAAATAATTTTTATTCATGGCAAAGGTAATGGACGACTTCGTCAAGAAATTAGGAATTATTTAAAAAAGCACGGCATAAAATATCAAGATGCTTCAATAGAAAAATATGGATTTGGGGCTACAATGGCTTATGTATCGCCGAAAATATAAATAATTAGTTTTGTTTAAAAAAACGAATCTTTTTAACAAGGAAATGCGTCTGAATACTTTTAAAAGTAAAATATACAACTATTAAATGAGATACAAAGCTTATCCGTTCATTTGCATTTGGATGGAAATATTTGTTTATTATAAAAAAGAATATAAAAATAAACAACATCTTTACAAGAGCGAGCAATGAAAGTAAATTCGGCACAAAACGTTTAGTTTTAAATTCTCTCCGAATATAAATTAAATCAAAAATTAAAAATAAAACTAAGGTTAAAAATACAGAATAGAGAAAATAATATCGTAAATAGAGAAATTTTAAAGGAATTAAAACAATAGTAATTATACTAAGAATAATTGCCACCAAAAATAGTCTTAAAATAAAAGCGTTAACAAGTTTTTTATATTCAGTTTTATCAAAAGCATTCATAATAAATCTTTTAAAACAGTATATAGAGCAATAATCACAGAAACGACAATAAGAACTATTGTAAGAATAGGTTTGGTATGCCAGATGGCATCAAGTTTCCAGCCGGCCCAAGCCCCCAGACCAATAATTATAGCCATTTGGAAAGGTATAGTAGTATAAACTATAATCTTCTGATAATCTTTTAATTTGCTAAACTTATTTTTGTTCTTTATCTTTTTGTTCATCAAAAATCATCTTACAAGAGCCATCGAAGATAGCGCCTGGTTCAATAGATATTTTTTTAGTTGTAATTTCACCTTCTACTCGCGCAGTTTCTCTTAGAATAATAAGCTCCTCCACGAAAATTTTACCTTTTACTTTTCCGGCTATATCAGCTTCCCGACATTTGATATCTCCTGTAATGACAGCAGTTTCCCCGAGAACAACTTTTTGGGTACATTGTAAAGTACCGTCTAATTTTCCATCAAAACGAATATCGGCTTCTGTTTTTAAGTCACCTTTAAAAGTTGTGGAAGGCATAATCATATTAACGTTATGCCCAACTTGATTATTTCCGTTATTTTTTTTAGGTTTCATTTTATTAAAAATTAAAAGTTTCAAGAAATTTAGTTGAATAATGACCTTTTCTATAATTTTTATCAGCCATTAATTTTTTATGAAAAGGAATAGTAGTTGCAATACCTTCAATTACGAATTCTTCCAAAGCACGGGACATTTTATTGATAGCTTCTTCTCTGGTTTGAGCAACTGTTATAAGTTTTGCTATTAAAGAGTCGTAATAAGGAGCAATTACATAACCGGCATAAGCATGGGTATCTACTCTAACACCGTGTCCCCCAGGGGTATGCCATACTTCAATTTTTCCCGGTGAAGGTCTGAAATCCTTATATGGATCTTCTGCATTTATTCTACATTCTATTGCATGAAGCTTTGGATAATAATTTTTGCCTGAAATGCTAACTCCTGCTGCTATTTTGATTTGCTCTTTAATTAGGTCATAATCAATGACCTCTTCTGTAATAGTATGTTCTACTTGAATTCTCGTATTCATTTCCATGAAATAAAAATTACCGTACTTATCGACGAGAAACTCAACAGTTCCTACACTTTCGTAATTTATTGCTTTTGCGGCTTTAATTGCAGCTTGCCCCATCTTTTCCCGAAGTTCTTCGGTCATAATTGGCGAGGGGGTTTCTTCAACGAGTTTTTGATGTCTTCGTTGAATAGAGCAGTCTCTTTCAGAGAGATGACATACCCTTCCATATTTATCACCTGCAATCTGAATTTCTACATGGCGAGGTTCCTCAATAAATTTTTCAATGTATAATCCATCATTACCAAAAGCAGCTTTTGCCTCGTATTTAGCGCCGTTCCATGCTTTTTCTAAATCTTTTTCTTGCCAAACTAAGCGCATTCCTTTACCACCTCCACCAGCTGTTGCTTTTATCATAATAGGATAGCCAATTTCCTTAGCAATTGCTTTTGCTTGGTCTAAATCTTTAACTAAGCCCTCAGAACCTGGTATCACTGGCACGCCTGCTTCAATCATTGTCTTTCTGGCAGTAGCCTTATCTCCCATTTTATCTATTTGTTCTGGCTTAGGACCAATAAATGTTATACCATTCTGTTCGCAGATTTTAGCAAATTTAGAATTCTCTGCCAGAAAACCATATCCGGGATGAATAGCATCAGCATTTGTCACTTCGGCTGCTGCAATAATTTGTGGAATATTTAGGTAAGATTTAGCGCTTTCTGGTGGTCCTATACAAACAGCTTCATCTGCAAAACGTACATGCAAAGAATGTCTATCAGCAGTAGAATATACCGCCACTGTTTTTATACCCATTTCTTTGGCGGTACGGATGATTCTTAGAGCTATTTCACCACGATTGGCAATAAGTATTTTATTAAACATATTTACAAGTTTAGTCTAACTTTACTAAAAATAACGGCTGATCATATTCCACAGGAGTTGCATCTTCAACTAAAACCTTTACTATTTCGCCTTCAACTTCTGCCTCTATTTCGTTAAAAATTTTCATTGCTTCTATTATGCAAACAATATCTCCTTTTTTGATATGCGAACCAACTTCTACATACGGAGGTTTATCCGGAGCAGGTCTACGGTAGAATGTTCCTACCATAGGAGCTTTTATCGTATATAAATTTTTATCCTGATTTTCTTTTTGCTCTGAAGTCTCTTGCGATTTTTCAGTTTTCTGAGGTTCTACTGAGGCAGAACTATGCTGAACAGGGATTGGTATTTGTTGTTGTACTGGGTGTGCCGTCGCACTAAGTTTTACTTCTGGCGATGTTTGGATTTTTATCTCAAAATCCTCTGTTTTTATTTCAAATTTATAAAGATTTAAGTTAGAAATCTTTTTTATAAACTGTTCCAATTCTTTTAAATTGACCATTTGGTATATTTTTTATTTTGGGATAAAATTAAAAAAAAAATAGAAAAAAGCAGAAGAAACCTTATAAGGCTTCTTCTGGCTTATAGATATTATCCTTAGTAATAGCCTCTTGATTGCGGTAATATCCGCAAGTGGGGCAAACTGTGTGATACGGATGCATAGTCCCACAATTAGGACAAACAACCAACTGAGGAGCTTTGGCTTTGTAATGAGTACGTCTCTTATCTCTGCGAGCCTTTGATGTTTTGTGT
>CAZWVR010000040.1:0-19454 GCA_964637235.1 uncultured Bacteroidales bacterium
CTGCATCGGGTGTATCAATATCTCCATTGATGTCTGAATGATGCCCTAATAACGCTAATAGCATTAAAATAGCAAATATAGTTGTAGAAGTTATAGCTATAACCCAATATATCTTGCCAAGTAAAGGTAAATTTGACCAGAATTGTATAAATTCAGACATATATTCTATTTTTTCCTAAGTTATGGAAAAATATTTTATAATTATAAAATTTTTGACGATATGTTTATTTATAGACTTGACTTTTATTGATTTTTATTTAAAGTTAAATGTTCTAATTGTTTTTTTATTTGTTTTATTAAGCAGGGACCTTTATATATTAGTCCAGTTAATAACTGTATAAAATCTGCACCTGCTATCATTTTTTCAATAGCAGATCTATAATCATTGATGCCTCCTACTCCTATTATTATAAAGTTCTTTGCTTTTTGTCTAATATATTTTATAATTTCAGTTGATTTTTTTTGTAATAATTTTCCACTTATACCTCCATTTAATCTTATAGAGTTCTCATTTTTCTGTATTATTGACATGTCATTTGTTGTATTAGTTGCTATAATTCCATTTAAATCATTCTTTTTTAGGATAAAAATAATATTATCTATTTCTTTTGGCGAAAGATCTGGTGATATTTTAACTAAAATGGGTTTTCTATTTTCATGACGTTCATTTTCCTTTTGTAAATAATATAATATATCATCAAGATATTCTTGTTGTTGTAATTTACGTAAGTTAGGAGTATTTGGAGAGCTAACGTTTACCACAAAATAATCGCCGTAATTATGTAATATTTTAAAGACTTTTAAATAGTCGTCTTTTGCTTTATCTATTGGAGTGCTCTTATTTTTTCCCATATTTATTCCAAGAGGAATATTGCTTATATGCTTTTGTATATTTTTTTTAATTATGTCAACTCCTGAGTTATTAAAGCCCATACTATTGATAAGACTTTGTTGTTTTTTTAATCTAAAAAGTCTTGGTTTAGGATTGCCTTCTTGTGGGAGTGGCGTTATTGTTCCTACTTCTATAAAACCAAAGCCCATAGCAGCAAAAGCGTCTATTGCTTCTGCTTCTTTATCTAAGCCAGCTGCTAAACCTATGGGGTTTTTTAGCTTAATGTTATATAAATTTTTTTCTAAACTTTTTGTTTCATATTTGCATATGAATTTAAGAAACTCAACGATAGCTTTATTTTTTAAAATCCGTAATGTGAAATTGTGAGCTTTTTCTGGTTCAATTGTAAAAAGTAATGGTCTAATTATACGATACATTTTTTATTTGCAAAGGAAAAAATATTTTTTTATAAATCGTTATCTTGGACGATATAAATCAAAAGTTTTATCGGGATAAAAGATTATAACTTGATAGGGAGCAGATATGCTTTTATTGTTGTTTTCTTCTTCATTGTTTTCTTTATGTTCGTAATGGAGAGGCTCTTTATCTTTTTTATTGTCAGTTTTATTGTCAGTTGGTTTTTGGATTGGTTTTGTATTTTGCTTTTCTTCGGAATTCTTATTATTTTGATTATTTTCTATGTTGCTAAATAAGTTTGGATTTTCTTTTTTTTCTGATTCGTTTTTATACATTTTTCCTTTTCCTAATAGTAGCCACTCTGGATTTATATTGGGGAAAACTTCTAATATTTTTAGTATTAAATCTATTCCGGGTTTTCTATTCCTTCCAGATAAAACATGATTTAAGTTAGATCTACTAATATCTAATTTATTTGCAAATGCCGCTTGGTTTAGATTTTCGGCATTCATCAATGCTTCTATTCTTTCTCGTATTTTTTCTGGTGAATATGTTGACATTTATATTTTGATATACATTTACAAAAATAACGATTATTTTTGAAAATACAAAATATTTTTTTATTGATTTACAAGAATAAACGTTTACATAATTTAAATAATACTTTACATTTAGCAAATTATTTTTGTTTTTTTGAAAATTATTGTAAATTTGTCCTCGATTGTTAATATCTGTTAAATTTACATATCACGCTATTGCTCGTAATTTGCTTTGTTTTATTTTGTAAATAATTGTTGAACATTTTGAATATTATCAGATAATTATAAGCGTAGGGTAGAGTAATACTGTTAAACATTGTAAACAAATTATATTTATCAAAAATGTAAAAGTTAGAATGTGAAATTAATTTTTTTTCGTAATTTCCTAATTTTAGTTGTTAATAAAATTAGAAATATTATATATCGGGAAGTAAAAGTTAATATGTTTTGTGTAATTCAGTTGTGAAATGTTTTGTTAGAAATATTTTTTGATAAAAATTTTTTGCGATATAAATTAAAACTTAATATAAACATTATAATAAACTTATTATCAGTAAAATATTTATTGATTTTATAATATTTTTATGTGTCGGCTAAAAAAATTAGCAAAACTATTATAAATTACTTTAAATAAACGGACTATTTGATTGATATTTTGAACAATATAATTATTTCTAAGTTATTATATTGTCCATTTTTTGACGAGTTATTCTATTCTATTAAATATAACTTTTTGTAAACTATATTATTCAAAAAGTATGCCGTTTTGTTTTTCATGATGTGATATAGTTTGTTTATCTGTTCTAAATTTTTAATCCGTGATTCTACTTAAACGGTAATAAGCTTTCATTTTATCAAATAACTGCATTGTATTTGCTATTCTTGTTAATCCATAAAAAATTTTACCCTTTAATTTTTAAGCTGTATTGATTTTTATATTACTAAAAGCATATTTTATGTTTTAATAGAAAATGTTTATGTAGTAATTCTAAAAATGCTTTTGATTTTTATCTGCGTAATTTATTTTTTAATTATTTGTTTATTTCTGATATATTGATTAAAAAGTTTTGTTTACATTTGTAAATAATACTAAATTTACAATTGTAAACAGAAATCATTTTTTCAAGTGTATTTTATTTTTTATTTTTGCACAAAACAAGATTATGTATTACTCTGATTTAACGAAAGATTTAATAAGCAGTTTTGAGAAGCGTTATAATATACTTCCAGAGGAAAAATTATTTCATTTCTCTTTGACAAAAAGAGAGATTAAAGGAGATATTACCTTAATATTATTTCCATTTGCAAAGAAGTATAAAATTGATTTTAAAGAGTTAGCAGATTTTTTTACAGCTATTTTAAAGCAAAAAACATATATTAAATCGGTTGACTTTATAAATGGCTATTTAAATATTACGTTTACAGATAACTATTGGTTTACTTTTATAAAGTCCATAGATAAACCAGAGAGTTTGATAACAGAATTTGATAATGAGCAGACTATTTTAATAGAATACGCCTCTCCAAATACTAATAAGCCATTGCATTTAGGACATATCCGTAATGTATTATTAGGTAGTTCTTTGGCTAATTTATTGAAATATAAAGGATATAATGTTGTTCGTCTTAATTTAATAAACGATAGAGGAATTCACATTTGTAAATCAATGCTTGCTTGGAAAAAATGGGGTAATGGCATTACGCCTGAAAATTCCGGTAAAAAAGGAGATCATTTAGTAGGTGATTTTTATGTAAAATTTGAGAATGAGTTGAAAAAACAAATCGATGAATTATTAAAAAAAGGTCTTTCTGAGGAACAAGCTCTTAGAGAAGCTCCTTTAATGAAGGAAGCGCAGCAAATGCTTAGAGATTGGGAAAATGGAGATCCAGAGGTGTTGAATTTATGGAAGATGATGAATAACTGGGTATTAGAAGGTTTTCAACAAACTTTTAATGAATTAGGTATTGAGTTTGATAAAGTTTATTATGAATCCGAGATATATAAACTTGGAAAGCAGATAATTTTTGACAAATTAAAAGAAGGTATAGTAAATAAAGATATAGACAATTCAATATACATAGATCTTTCAGATGTTGGACTTGATAAAAAAATACTTATTCGTTCCGATGGTACTTCTGTATATATTACCCAAGACATAGCAAATGCAGTAATTAGATATGACGAATTCAAATTTAATAGACATTTATATGTAGTAGCAAATGAGCAGATATATCATTTTAAGGTACTTCGTGAAGTGCTTAAACGTTTTGGATATTTTTGGTATAATAAAATTGAGCATTATTCATACGGCATGGTTGAACTCCCGGAGGGAAAAATGAAATCTCGGGAAGGTAAAGTTGTAGATGCAGACGATTTGATTGATCAAATGTATGAAACTGCAAAAATTAAAACTGAACAATTAGGCAAGTTAAATGATATATCTGAGCAAGAAAAACAGGATATTATTAAAAAAATAGGTCTGGCTGCATTGAAATATTTTATTTTAAAAGTTGATCCTAAGAAAAATATGTTATTTAATCCTAATGAATCTATTGATTTTGAAGGTAATACAGGTCCCTTTATTTTATATACATACACGCGTATACAATCTCTTATAAGAAAATCTGGTAAACAAAAAATTGATTTTCAGATAGATGATAGTATTATTCTTACTGAGAAAGAAAAATATTTAATTTTGGATTTATATAGTTTGCCAGAAATTATTGACGAAGCCGTCAGAATGCTATCTCCTGCTCATTTAACAAATTATTTATACCGATTAGCAAAAGATTATAATGCCTTTTATCAGGAATTACCCATTTTAAAAGCAGAAAAAACACTTGCCGATTTTAGATTGTATCTCTCTGCAAAAGTAGCAGATACTTTGAGGTTTATATTAAAAATTTTGGGTATCGAAGTTATAAATCGTATGTAGTAGAATGGCTTCTTTAAAGGAATATAAGCCTATTAAATTGATAAAGGCTAAATCTAAGTATGGAAGAGTTTACTTAGCCCAACGAAATGATAATCTGTTTGTTGTAAAGGAGTTTTATTTTACTGATTATGGAAAATTAGCTTTTGAAAAAGAGAAAAATATTGATTTTTCTTTTGTACCGGAATTAGTAGATGTATTTATAGATAATAATAAAGGTATTATAATTAGAAGATTTATAAAACATAAAACTTTAATTGAGTTATGTAAAACATCGTTTTTTACTAAAAAAAATAAATTAATAACTAAATGTATAAAAATTTTTATAAAAATTTTGTCAATAGTAGCTATGCTTCATAAAAAAAATATAATTCATAATGATTTAAAGCCTTCAAATATTTTAATAGAAAATGAGACAAATTCTATTTATTTAATAGATTTTGCGATGTCAAAGATACCTAATATAGATATAGGTAATATGCCTTTTTCATTGATTTTTTCTCCACCAGAACATATTTTTAAATTTTGGGATTTAATTACTTTTGATACGGATTTGTATATTTTATCATTAACTTTTTGGATGGCACTTAATAATGGGAAGTTGCCATATTATCATGAAAATCCAGAGATTTTAATAAATATGCAGCTTAATATGCCTTTACCTATTGGGAAATTAGATAAGCAAATGTATAAAATTTTGAATAAAGGTGCTTTTAAAACTTCTTTTCGTATTAGTCCAAGATTGATGGAAAAAACAGAAATATATAATCATATTTATATGGATAAAACGAAGCGTTTTAGTAACGTTTATGAGATGCAAACAGAATTAGCTAAATATTTAGTTAAATAATTTTTATTTTTGATAGGCTTATATTTGTTATTTTTAACTTTATAAATTTGTTTTTAATTTGGAAGTATTCTAATTTTGTAATAGTTTAAAATTTTAGTATGAAACCAAAAGAGATTTTAAAACAGTACGGCATTAATGCAACTTTGCAGAGAATAATTGTATTGGAGTATTTACATAATACGGATTCCCATCCGAGTGTTGAGAAGATATACAATGATCTTCAAGAGAAATATCCATCAATAACATTAAGTACTATATATAATATAGTGGAGTTATTTGCTAAGAAAGGCATAATCCGTAAGATATATACTCCTAATGGTCCTGCTCGTTATGATGGACGTATAGATCCTCATTTTCACATATATAATGAGGATACTAATGAAATATATGATATTGCAGATGATGAACTGGATCGTTATTTACAAAATTATATTCAGAATAAGTTAAAGGATTATCCTATACACGATTATCAATTAATTTTTAATATTAAACCAAAAGAATATACAAACTCAAAAAATAATTAACTATGGAAGAAAAAAGATTACTTATTGGTGTTAAATTTCCGGAAATGACCGTTAATACAACACACGGTCCAAAAGTATTACCTAAGGATTATGAAGGTAAGTGGCTTATTTTGTTTAGCCATCCAGCTGATTTTACACCTGTATGTACTACTGAATTTGTAGCTTTTCAGAAGAGATATGAAGAATTTAAGAAATTGAATGCTGAGTTATTAGGTCTTTCAATTGATCAGGTGTTCTCACATATTAAATGGGTAGAATGGATAGAAAAAGAATTAGGTGTTAAAATTGAATTTCCAATTATAGCTGATGATAGAGGAGAAGTTGCCGATAAATTAGGAATGACCTTGGCAGGTTCAAGTGTAACTGTTCGTGCTGTATTCTTTATAGATCCTAAGGGTACAATAAGAGCAATTATTTACTATCCACCTGAATTAGGTCGTAATTTTGATGAAATACTTAGAGCTCTCAAAGCATTACAGGTTTCTGATGCTAATGGAGTTGCTATGCCAGCTAACTGGCCAAACAATGAATTGATTGGTGATAAAGTCATTGTGCCACCTGCTGCTTCTTGCAATGATCGTATGAATAGATTAGAGCAAAAAGATAAGGGAGAAGTTGAATGTTATGATTGGTGGTTCTGTTATAAAAAGTTAGATTAAATAAGTTTGATTGCTAATTGAATGCCCGACTACTCATTGTGGAATTTTTCCCATGAGATGGTCGGGCATTTTTATTTTAATTTTTCTTCTTATTATGTTTATAATTTTGCATATGGAATAATTAGGTAAAACTCTGTCAAAATTACAGTTTTAAACATATGTTCAATATTATTTAATAATTTAGCCTTCTTTCAATTATATCTACATAATTTTTTATGTTTTTATCATATTCCAAGAGGTTATTTATTACTTTAATAGAGTGTAGTACAGTAGAATGATCTTTATTTCCCAATTCTTTACCTATTGATTTGAGAGAAAGGTTGGTATATTTTTTTGCGAAATACATAGATAATTGGCGAGCTAATACTATTTCTGCTGTTCTTTTTTTAAGTTTTATTTCGTGTTCTTTAATATTCATTACATCTGCTACAATTTTTGTAATTTTATTAAGGGTGATTTCACCACGTTTTTTCTTTACTACTTTATTTATAAAGTGTTTCACAAAATCTAATGTAATATTTGAAGATTGTTCTACGGAGTATGCCATTATTGATATGAGAGTGCCTTCCAAAGCTCTGATATTGTTTGTAACGTTTTCTGCGATATATCGCAATATTTTATCTGAAATTTTTAAACCTTCTTTTTCAGCCAGATTTTTAAGTATTTGATATCTGAGATTAAAATCGGGAGGTGTTATTTCAGCCATTAGACCGCTTGAGAAGCGAGATATTAGTCTTTCATGCATACCTGTAAGTTCAGCAGGGGCTTTATCAGAAGTTATCACTATCTGTTTATTTATTTGTGCTAAGTAATTGAATATGTTGAAGAAGGTTTTTTGAGTTTTTTCTTTGTTTGCAAGCACTTGAATATCGTCAATTAATAGTACGTCTATATTTTGATAAAAATAAATAAAGTCGTTAATTTCGTTTTTTTGGCTTGCTGATGTATATTGAGTTTGGAAATTGTATGCATTTACATATACTACGGAATAGTCGGGGAATAGTTCATTTATTTTATTACCGATAGCTTGTAATAGATGGGTTTTTCCTACGCCGGTAGGTCCAAATAGAAAGAATGGGTTGAATTTATCACCTGGATTTTGTGCAATTTTTTGAGCTACGGAATATGGTATTCTATTGCTTTCTCCTACTACGAAGTTTTTAAATACGAACTTAGAATTTAATTGAGATTTAAATTTATATTTTTTAACTCCTGGGATAATAAATGGATTTGCCGGAGGTGAAAATTTAGGTAGATCTTCGCTTTGAGTTTTTGCAATTATAGATTCTTGGGGTAAGGTCATTGTACTATGTGTTTTTTTTTGAGAGAGCATTTTTACTTTATAGCTTAATTTTGCCCCTTTACCAATTACTTTCCAGAGTGCTTTTTTTAGTATATCTAAATAATTGCCTTCTATATATTCTAAGAAATAGTGAGAAGGTACTGCTATTATAATATTTTTTTCATTTTGTTTATATTGGACTGGTTTAAGAGGTTTAAACCATGCTTCAAATTCATGGTCAGGTATTTCTTGTTTGATAATTTTCAGTGCATTTTTCCAGATGTTGATATGTGTTTGTGCGCCCATAATGTTTGTTTAAATAAATATCAAAAAAGATATTTTTCTTTTTCTGGTAATAAATAATATACAAATTCTTTTTGTAATTCCAAATTTTTTCATTCTTGATTTTTTATTTTTTTTAAAACTATATTGAAAATCAAATGATACTAATATCTTAAATAATGTTAAAAACAATTAACAGGTTTATTGTTTTATCTTTTTATTTTTTTAAGTATTTGATTATAAGTAAGTTTAATTATTTTATAAAAATTTGGCGAGGATTATTTTGGTGGTTTTGTTTAAATTTAATTATCAATGCTTTATAAAGTGTTATTTTTTTATCTTATAAATACATATGTATAATTTTTATTACAATAAGTTAAACAAAAAAATTATAAATTTTATAATATATTGATTTTTAATGAAATATGATGTAAAATAAATACTACTTATTGTTGAATAGATAAAAATACTTTTAATAATTTGCTAAAAATATTAGCAATTAAATTATGACAATTTGTCAGTAGAGAAAATATTGGACTTTTCGAAAGGAGGGATGATAAGTTAGTGTTTATAGTAAAAAAGGATTGTCTAAGGCTCAAAAGAATATAATATGATATAAAAAGACCTTTCTGTGATAAGGAGAATAAAAAGGAGGCGACTTTTTAGGCGCCCCTATGAAGATTTTTAGTTATTCATTTTTATGGATAAGTACTATATTGTATTTATCAGCGTATTTGTGAGCAGCCTTGCTGGTATTATCTTCTAATGCTATCATTTTATCTATAAATTGTTTTTCTGCGTTATCAAGTTTTTCGATGCTTTCTTCATTTGAAAGACTTGGATCATTTTTTAATATATCTACTATTTCTTTGCCCTCATTTTTAAATATTTTGATACTTTGAGACAGAAAATTATCTATGCTTGGATATAAGATATTTTCTTTTTTTACGACATTCTTTTTAAAGGTTTTATAGTTTTGTTTAAGTTTATTTAGGTCTGATTCATAAATTGCTTCAAAATCTTCTATTGTAATCGTTGAATCATGTAGATCATCATAAAATTGACTTATAATATCATCAGCGAGATTATAGTAATTACTAAGTTCATCATAGTAGTTAGATGGATCAAATTTTTTACAAGACAGATTTAGTGTTAACAGTAGTAATAATATACCTCCAAGGACAGTAATTGAGAAATTTGTTTTCATATTATTTAGTTTATAGGTTTGTTGTAAAAATAGAAAAAAGGTTTTATTTAATAAACATATTTTGATGAAATAACTAAATTTGAATGCAAGAGAAAAATATTATCTTTGTCAAATACTAGGTAATATTAGTTAATTGGAGTTTGGGCATTTATATAGATTACAATTTATAGGCGATATAAGCTATGGAGTAGTGGATCATTGATTTTTTAAAGAAATGGCTTTAATTTATTTAACAAGTAAAAAAATGGATTTTATACCTATTAGGCAGTGGTTTAAGGAGTTGGAATATGAACATTTTATAATTATAGCAGGACCGTGTGCTGCTGAGAGTAAGGAGCAAGTTTTATCTACTGCTGAGGAAATAAAAAAGATAGATAAGGTTAGAATATTTCGTGCGGGATTATGGAAGCCGAGGACGAGTCCACATAGTTTTGAAGGAGTAGGAGAGGAAGGCATAGAGTGGTTAAAAGAGGTAAAGAGTAAATATCAGTTATTGATAGCTACTGAGGTAGCTAAGCCTGTACATATAGAGAGGTTATTAAGTTCGGGTGCTGTTGATATATTTTGGATAGGAGCAAGAAGTGTATCTAATCCTTTTTCTATCCAAGAGCTTGCAGAAGCAGTAAGGGGTGTGGATATTCCAATACTTGTAAAAAATCCGATACATCCGGATTTACGCTTGTGGATAGGGGCAATAGAGCGTTTTTTAAAGGCTGGAGTAAAAAAAATAGGGGCTATACATAGGGGTTTTTATCCTTTTGAGCGGAGTAAACTTCGTAATATTCCTAAGTGGGAGATAGCCATAGAATTAAAAGTTCAAATGAAAGATTTACCTATAATAGGGGATCCGAGTCATATTGCCGGGGATAAAAAGTTTATACCAGAGATTGCTCAATATGGTATAGATTTAAATTTTGATGGACTAATGATAGAGACCCATATAAATCCGTTGCGAGCTCTTAGTGATTCTAAACAACAGTTGACACCATTAGAATTAAAAAAAATATTAGAAGTTTTAGTATTTAAACGGCGAAATATTAAGAGTACTTCGGAATTGGAACAATATAGACAGCAAATAGATTCTATTGATTATCAGATAATAGAACTTTTATATAAAAGAATGCAGATTGTAAAGAATATTGGAATTTTTAAAAAACGAACTTCGATACCTATATTTGATTTAGAAAGATGGATAGAGATTAGAGAGAGTAGATTAGAATTTGCCAGAAAATTAGGTTTAGATATTGAATTTATGAAAAAAATATTACAACTTATTCATAAACAGTCTATTACAGAACAACAAAAAATAAAAAATGGGAAGGACAAACAAAAGTAAAAAGTCTGTAAAGACTTTACAGCTTATTTTTTTAATAATAGTTCTGCTTATTGCCGCAGTATATGAGTATAGGCATAGGGGAAATAGTCAAGATAGGGTAAAAGTAAATAGTAAAGATTTAACGGTTATGTTTTATAATGTTGAGAATTTGTTTGATCCTCAGGATGCACCAACACAGATGGATGATGATTATACTCCTCATGGTAAGAAGCATTGGACATACAAGAAGTATCACGATAAATTAAAACACATAGCGAAGGTAATAGAACTAATAGGAGGCGATGATTTACCGGATATAATTGGCTTAGCGGAGATAGAGGATAGGAAGGTTTTAGAAGATTTAATTTCTCAGGAACCTCTGAGAAAGGCTAATTACAAGATAATTCATTACGAAAGTTTAGACCCCCGTGGTATTGATGTAGCGTTGTTATATAAACCATCAGAGTTCAGATATATAAGTGATAAGCAGATTTTTTTGTATAGCAAAAAAGGGCATAAAATGCATACTCGGCCGATATTAGAGGTTATAGGAGAATATAAAGGGCAGAAGGTTTATATATTTGTAAATCATTGGAAGTCGCGTGTTCCAGACCAGAAAGAAACGGAATATAAACGAATTATTGCAGCTGCAGCTTTATACAATGAAGTAAGAAAGATTTTACGGGATGATCCTAATGCTAATATTATTATTATGGGGGATTTTAATGACACATGCCATGATAGAAGTATAAAAAAGAAGCTTAAAGCTCGTTTAGATAGGAATTTTAAATCTCCGAATGAATTATATAATGCAATGGCGGCGGTATGTAAGAAGGGTAGAGGAACTACCTATCATGGAGGGGATTGGTATATGTTTGATCAGATTATAGTATCACAAGCATTATTAGACACTTCTGGCTTATATTTAGTTAAGGCAGATATATTTAGCGGAGATGATTTATTGATAAAGAAGCACGGTAAAGTTTATCCGAATCGTGCTTTTGTACATAATGAATATACAGGGGGAGTAAGTGATCACTTGCCTGTATATGCGATAATTAAGTGAATATGTTTTATTGGGACGTTATTTTAGTTTATTTTGTATTAATTTTTATCATAGTCTCTTTATATTTTGATTTACTTGGGGCTGGTTTTACTTTTTTATTAGGAGTGACGTTATTAGCAGCCTTTGGCATTATTACGCCAGAGGAGATGTTCAGTGGAGTAGCTAATCAGCAGATAGGGATAATATTGTTATTATTATTGTTAGGGAGTATATATAGGGAGACAGGTATCTTAAGTAAATTTTTTGATAAAGTATTTAAGGGGATAAGAACTACTAAGGGTTTTATGCGACGTATAATGTTTATAATTACTCCATTATCAGCTTTTGTAAACAATACTCCTTTGGTAGCCCTTATGTTGCCTTATGCTCATGAATGGGCAAAAAAGAATAAACGACCTATTTCTAAGCTTTTAATACCACTTTCTTACGCTGCTATATTAGGAGGTTGCACAACTTTGATAGGTACTTCCAGTAATTTGATTGTAAATGGAATGGTTGTGGATAATGGTTTTCCATCTTTGGATATTTATGATTTTTCCCTTGTGGGCATTCCAATGATTTTTATAGGATATTTATACATGGAGTTTATAGGTTATCGCTTATTGCCGAGTAAATATGTAACAAGTGAATATGTAAATACTAATATGCGTGAATATGTAATAGAAGCACAGCTTTCTCGTAAATCTCCTATTATAGGTAAAACTGTACAAGAAGCAGGTTTAAGGAATCTTCCCGGATTATTTCTTTTTCAGATTATGCGTAATCATGAGTTGCTTTTTCCGGTTTCTAATGATACTATAATATTAGAGGAAGATATATTGTTTTTTGCTGGGGATACTACTTCTATAATTGATTTATTGAATTCTAACAAAGGTTTAAGAAATCCTTATGTGGGGATGTTTGCAAGAAAAAAGCATACGGATTTAATAGAAATTGTTATTTCTCATAATTCAGGGTTGATAGGTAAGACTTTAAAGCAAGAGAATTTTAGAGCGAAATATGATGCTACTGTTATAGCAATTCATAGGAATGGGGAGAAAATAAACGGTAAATTAGGTTCTGTGAAATTGCGTGCGGGAGATGTATTATTGCTTCTGGTAGGAGAGAAATTTTATGACTTAGCTACTGGTTCAAAAGATTTTTATATAATCTCAAAAGTTAAGGAGTTTCGTAAAATTGGTTTTTTTAAAAGTTTTATATTGGTATTTGGGACTATTTTGTTAATAGTTTTAGCTAGTTTTAAGCTTATAAATTTGTTTATAGGATTGATAGTTTTTTTGAGTTTATTATTATTGTTAAAAATTACCAATCCAAAGCAATTGGCAAAAAGTATTGATTATGATTTAGCGTTTATAATAGTTATGGCATTAGCGTTAGGTATAGCGATGCATAAGACAGGAGTAGCTGAGGGTTTATCAAATTTGCTGATAGATATTTTTAGACCTTGGGGTAGTGTAGGAATATTAGCAGGGTTGTACATTATTACAAGTATTTTAGCAGCCTTCATTACAAATAAAGCAGCTATTGCTATATCTTTTCCGATAGCGATTAGTATAGCCAGAGATTTAGGATTATCTATAAAAGCATTTATTTTGGTGATAGCTTTTGCGGCAGCTGCAAACTTTATGACGCCAATAGGGTATCAGACTAATACAATGGTTTATGGTCCTGGGCAATATAAATTTCGGGATTTTATACGTGTAGGTTTACCATTGACGATTTTGTATGCTATAGTTACGGTTTTTATT
This sequence comes from uncultured Bacteroidales bacterium, assembly GCA_964637235.1. Lineage (GTDB taxonomy): Bacteria > Bacteroidota > Bacteroidia > Bacteroidales > S143-33 > CAZWVR01. The sequence goes on from CAZWVR010000040.1 coordinate 13,655, forward strand.
TTATCCTGGAAGTATCTTTGAGTATTTATTTTCTTGATTTTGGATATTGATAGTATCTTCCTAAGTTTATAAACGAAATATTTAGGTAGTGTTTAGGATTAAGTTTAAAATCTTCTAAAATTATATTGAGGTTATTACTAATTTTTGTAAGTGCATTATATAGAGAATCGTTATTGACGAATTTACCTAAGTCACCTTTACCGTTGTTGATTTTAGTAAGAATGTCATTAAGTTTTTGCATAGTTTTTTGGGTATTAGTTATCAATAAAGGAATATTTGAGTTTTTCAGGCTATCACTTATAACTTGTAGATTATTAAAGATCAACTGTAAAGTATCTTTATTTTTTTGTAGAAGTTGGCTGAGGGCAGCGAGTGCAGAAATAGTTTTGTTAATTCTACCGGAAGGTTTTGAAAGGAGAGTGTCAAGCACGTATGTTGTATGTTCAATATGTTTTATTGTAAGCGAGATATCATTAAAGGAGGAGTATAAGTTATTTTGGGTATTTTTGTTAAATATTGCTTGGATAATTGTTAGGACGGAGTCAAAGGAGGATAGGATTTGTTCAGTGCGGCGTTTTAGGGGTAATAGCTGCTCATTGACTTCTTGCATAAGGTCTTTTTCGATTGAGGATTTAAGCGTATCTCCGATGTTGTAATAATCTGTAGAGGTTGTGTCGTATATTATACGTATTCCTTTTGTACCCATAAAATCCAAGCTATAGATTTCGGCGATAGAATTTTTAGGGATTTTTATATTGTGTTCAAGGATTATTTCTACTACAAGCTTAGGGGTTTTGCCGTTTGTAAACTTGATGTTATATACTTGTCCGATTTTTCTGCCAGAGATGGTTACGTCAGCACCTTCTGTTAAACCTGATATGTTTGCATATACGGCATAGTATTTATATTGTTTTTTGAAAATACTTCTTCCTTTCAGAAAGTTAAATCCCCATATAAAGGCGATAATTGTGATTATGAAAATTAGTCCTATGGTTATAAGTTGTTTTGTATTATTCATTTGTTTTGTTTTCCACTTGTTTTTTAAAATTTTTGACAGCTCTATATATTGCTGAGGCAATTATTGACTGTCCGTAGTCAGTATTGAGGAATTTTTCTTCATTTTTATTACTAATAAAGCCAACTTCTATAAGAACACTTGGCATAGTAGTACGCCAGAGCACGAGGAAGCCAGCTTGTTTTACGCCTAAATCTTTTCTTTTAGCTCTAAGTTTAAATTGTTCTTGTACGAGTTGAGCAAAGCGAAGGCTATAATCGCGGTATGCATTTTGGTATAGGTTCATTATAATATAAGTTTCTGGTGATAGAGGTTCTACGCCGTTGTATTTTTGTTTGTAATTTTTTTCGTATAGAGCAGCAGAGTTTTCTTTAATAGCAACTTTTAGGTTATCTTCTGTTTTATGCAGTCCCATAATATAAGTTTCTGCTCCATATGCTTTCGGATTTTTTGAAGAATTTACATGTATTGAGATAAATAGATCTGCTTTATTTTTATTTGCTATATTTGCACGTTCGTCGAGTGGTATAAATTCGTCTTTTGTTCTGGTATATATTACTTTTACTCCTTTAATATTTTTTTTAATGTATTGGCCTGTTTTTAAAGCTATTGCCAGAGTGATATTTTTTTCTTGGCTTATTTTTCCGATAGCCCCTGGATCTTTTCCACCGTGTCCAGCATCTATAACAACTGTTTTTAATTGATAAGGTGTTTGGGCTACTGATATTTTAACACATAGATTAAGTAAGAATATGAATATCAATAGAAAAAGATTATATTTTTTGATTTTCAAATCTACCATGGCAGTGTTTATATTTTTTACCGCTACCACAAGGACAGGGGTCATTTCTTCCTATTTTTTTTCCTTCTCTTTTAAAAGTACCTTGAATACCGCCGGAAGTATTTGTATTTGCCGATGTTTTATCTTCGCGGGATAATTGTAATTGATTAAAATCGAAACGGCGTTTTACATCTCTTGTTTTTTTATGTTTATTTTCTTGTTCTATATATAGTCGTGCGCGTGCTAATGTAGAGACTATTTCTTTATTAGCTTTATATACCATTTGTTGAAATAGGTCAAAGGCTTCAATTTTGTATATTAACAATGGGTCTTTTTGTTCGTATGCAGCGCTATGGACGGCTTGTTTTAGGTCGTCTAATGCTCTAAGGTGTTCTTTCCATGCGTCATCAATGGAGATTAGGATAATTATTTTTTCAAATTCTTTTATAACAGCTCTTCCTTCTGTTTTGTATGCATCTTCTAATCTTGTTAAAATTTTAAATACTCGTCTTCCGTCTGTTATTGGTACAGATATGAATTCTATTTGATTTTTTTCGTTTTCATAAACATCTTTAATGAAAGGTAAAATTTGTTCTCTTATTGCTTCCATTCGTCTATTAAAGAATTCAAGGGCTTTTTTATAGACGCTTTCTATAATTTCGTCAATATCCAGTTTTGTAAATTCATCTTTTTTAAAAGGAGGTTCAATAAATAGAGTTGTTTCAAGTTCATAAGCAAAGGCGTCGTAATCAGCTTCTTCGTAGTATTTTTCTACTATAATTCTGCTTATTTCGTGAAACATATTAGCCACGTCCATATCTATTCTTTCGCCGAATAGAGCGTGTCTTCTACGTTTATATATTTTTTCACGTTGGACGTTCATTACGTCGTCGTATTCAAGGAGTCTTTTTCTTATTCCGTAGTTATTTTCTTCAACTTTTTTCTGGGCTTTTTCGATGGAGTTAGATATCATTTTATGCTGGATGACTTCACCTTCGCCGATTTTTAGCATATCCATTACTTTGGCTATACGTTCTGAGCCGAAGATTCGCATTAGGTCGTCTTCAAGAGATACGAAGAATTGTGAGGTACCGGGGTCTCCTTGTCGTCCGGAGCGACCTCTGAGCTGTCTGTCTATACGTCGGGATTCGTGTCTTTCGCTACCGATAATGGCTAAACCTCCTGCTTCTTTTACTTTTGGATGTAGTTTTATGTCTGTACCTCTACCTGCCATATTAGTAGCGATAGTGACTACGCCAGGTTGTCCGGCTTGGGCTATTATTTCTGCTTCTCTTTGGTGATGTTTTGCATTAAGGACATTATGTTTTATACCTTCTCTTTTTAGCATTTTACTTAGGAGTTCTGAGACTTCTACGGAGGTAGTTCCGACTAATACAGCCCTTCCTTGTTTTTTTAGACGTTTTATTTCTTCAATTATAGCTTTATATTTTTCTCGTTTAGTTCTGAATATTAGGTCGTCGAAATCTTTACGAATAACGGGTTTATTTGTCGGGATAACGACGACGTCCAGTTTATATATATCCCAGAATTCTTGTGCTTCTGTTTCAGCAGTACCGGTCATACCGGCAAGTTTATCATACATTCTAAAATAGTTCTGCAATGTGATGGTAGCGTATGTTTGGGTTGTAGCTTCTATTTTGACATTTTCTTTTGCTTCTATTGCTTGGTGTAAGCCTTCTGAATATCTTCTTCCTTCAAGGATACGTCCGGTTTGTTCGTCAACGATTTTAACTTTTCCGTCCATTACGACGTAGTCCACGTCTTTTTCAAACATTGCATAAGCTTTCAATAGTTGCAAAATGGTATGAATTCGTTCAGATTTAATGGAATATTCTGTAAGTATTTTATCTTTTGCTTTTAGTTTTTCTTTTTGAGATAGGGTTTGGTCGTTGTCTATTTCTGCGAGTTTAGTAGCAATATCTGGGATAATGAAAAAATCTGGATCTTCTGCTTGTTTACTTATCAGATCAATGCCTTTGTCTGTCAGGTCAACGCTATTTAGTTTTTCATCTATTACAAAATAGAGTTCATCTGTGATTTCGGGCATTCTTTTAGCATTTTCTTGTAGATAGAAATTCTCGGTTTTTTGAAGTAATGATTTAACGCCAGGTTCACTCAATAATTTTATTAGAGCTCTATTTTTAGGTAATCCTTTATATGCTCTTAATATTTTGACGCCAGCTTCGTCAAGTTTATTTTCTTTAAGAAGTTTACGAGCTTCGGAAATAAGCTGTGCAACTAATTTTTTTTGTGCATTATAGAGATTTACAACGTATGGTTTTAGTTCTCTAAACGTTTCTGAATCATCGCCTTGCGATACAGGACCGGAGATTATCAGAGGCGTTCTTGCTTCGTCTATTAGTACGGAATCTACTTCGTCTATAATGGCGTAGTTATGACCTCTTTGGACTAATTCTTCTGGTCTAAATGCCATATTATCACGCAAGTAGTCGAAGCCGAATTCATTATTTGTTCCGTAAGTGATATCTGCTTCGTAAGCTTTTCGTCTTTCTGCGGAGTGGGGTTCATATTTATCAATGCAGTCAACTGTAAGACCATTGAATTGATATATGGGTCCCATCCATTCTGCATCTCGTTTAGCGAGGTAATCGTTAACAGTGACCAGATGAACGCCTCGTCCGGGGAGTGCGTTTAGAAAAAGAGGAAGGGTAGCCACCAGTGTTTTTCCTTCACCTGTTGCCATTTCTGCTATCTTACCTTGATGTAAGACTATACCTCCTATAAGCTGTACATCATAATGAACCATATCCCAAGTTATCATTGATCCCCCTGCCATCCATTGGTTATGATAGATAGCTTTATCTCCCTTAATTTCAATATGTTGATATTTTGTGGCTAATTCTTTATCCAGTTCAGTTGCTGTAACTTCCAAGGTCTCATTTTCTTTAAATCTTCGTGCTGTCTCTTTTACAATAGCAAAGGCAATTGGGAGTATTTCGTCTAAGACTTTCGCTATTTTTTCTTTTACAGTTTTTTCTAATTTGTCAATTTCTTTATAGAGTTTTTCTTGTTCATCTATTGGAGTATTATAATCTTCTGCTTTTTGTTTAAGTTCTTGTATTTTTTGCTCGTCTTGTTTTATTCTATTTTTTATTAAATTACGGAGTTCTTGGGTTTTGGCTCTTAGTTGGTCATTAGTTAGATTTTTAAGTTTTTCGTATTCAGCATTTATTTGCTCGACTATCGGAAGGAGCTTTTTGATATCTCTTTCGTGTTTTGTCGGAAAAATTTTCTTTAAAAAGTTGGTAAATCCCATTGTTTTTATTTTTACATATTTTCACGAGATACAAAAATAGGACTTTTTACTGAAAAAAAATATTTTTTTTAGTATTGTTTTTTAGGGCGTGTCCCTCGCCTTCGGCTCGGGTCAGGCTACGGCTTGTATCCCGCAGAGTTTCGGCTGGCGGGACTAATTTGCTCGGCTCGGTAAGGCAGGACGGCAGCAGGCTAACGCCTGTCAGCACGCCTGCCTATGCCTCGCCTCGCTTTGCGGTGCGTGGGGCTTCGCTCGTCGCTCAGCCTCCGCCCGCAAAGTCCCGCCACGCCTCATCCTCTGCGGGCTAACCCGCCTCCGCCTTCACGCTTTCTGCCTCACGGCAGGTGTTTACCTCTGCAAGTATCCGTGAAATCAAGCGGTTAATTTTCATATTCTTAGCTCCATAACGATTTTTTTTATAAGTAATTTTTATTAAATTTGCTTAAAACTAACTATAAACCCAGTCGCTATGCTTCCGCCGGAGATTGCAAAACTAAAAAATATCAGGCAAATTAATCTTTATGGAAATCCTCTGGACAAAGCTAAATTCACTGAGTTTCTCAAATCCTGCACAAAAAAAGTGCAACTGACGGAGCACGTGTATAAATCTGACAACGACGATAACTCTGTTTTACGGATATATGTAGAGAAAATAGAACCAGAATGGGAAAAACTGCCAAATGTGGAAGTGATACGGTAAGCAGAG
>CAZWVR010000041.1:0-19360 GCA_964637235.1 uncultured Bacteroidales bacterium
ACCCGCGACCTCCGGCGTGACAGGCCGGCATTCTAACCAGCTGAACTACCAGACCTCTAAAAGCACTGCAAAAATGATGTTTTTTTTCAACAAATGCAAATTTTTAACTTTTATTAAAATTTAAAATCATAAAGGTATATTCCCATGCTTCTTAGGCGGTAATTTAACACTCTTATTACGAGCCATTTCAAGTGCTTGTATTATTTTTTTACGAGTTTCTCTTGGGAATATAACTTCATCAATATAACCAAGTTCAGCAGCTTTATAGGGATTATAAAATTTTTCTTTATATTCAGCAACTATTTTAGCCTTTTCCTCTGGGTCTGTTATGTGTCTATATAAAATATTTACAGCCCCGTCTGCGCCCATAACTGCGATTTCTGCCGTAGGATATGCCATATTATAATCTGCCCCGATATGTTTACTATTCATTACGTCGTATGCACCACCGTATGCTTTACGTGTGATAACAGTTATTTTAGGCACTGTTGCCTCAGAAAATGCGTAAAGAAGTTTAGCACCGTGTTTGATAATTCCACCATATTCTTGGGCTGTTCCCGGCAAAAATCCAGGCACATCTTCCAAAACTACAAGAGGAATATTAAAAGCATCGCAGAAACGAACAAAACGAGCTGCTTTTATAGAGGAGTTAATATCCAATACCCCTGCTAAATGTGCAGGTTGATTAGCTACAAAACCTACTGGTTTACCAGCCATACGCGCGAAACCTATAACAATATTCTGAGCATAATAGGGTTGTATTTCAAAAAAGATTCCATCATCAACAATTTTAGTAATAATATCCTTTATATCATAGGGTTTATTAGGATCAACTGGCACTACTTCGTCCAGAGACTCGTCAATCCTATCCGGCGGGTCATTAGTAGGTTTTATTGGCGGGTCTTCCATATTGTTTGAAGGCAGAAAACTCATAAGTTCACGTATCATCATCATTGCTTGTTCTTCGTCTTCGGCAACTAAATGAGCCACACCACTTTTTGAATTATGCGTCATAGCGCCGCCAAGTTCGTTTTTTGTCACTTCCTCGTGTGTCACGGTTTTTATTACATCAGGTCCTGTGACAAACATATAACTTTTTTCTTTGACCATTAGAATAAAGTCGGTAATAGCTGGCGAATAGACTGCTCCACCTGCACAAGGACCTAAAATTGCCGATATTTGGGGTATAACTCCCGATGCAATGGTATTTCTATAAAAAATATCAGCATATCCGCCCAGACTTCTGACGCCTTCTTGTATTCTTGCACCTCCTGAATCATTAAGACCTATAACAGGAGCGCCCATTCGCATTGCTAAATCCATTATTTTGATAATCTTATTTGCATTAGCTCTACTGAGTGAACCTCCAAAAACTGTAAAATCTTGTGAAAAGACAAAGACCAAACGCCCGTCAATTTTTCCATATCCTGTAATAACTCCGTCGCCGAGGATTTTCTTTTTATCCATTCCAAAATCCGTAGTATCGTGCACTACGAATTTGTCCATTTCTACAAATGTTCCGGGGTCAAGCAAAAGTTCAAGTCTTTCTCTGGCGGTTAATTTTCCTGCTTTTTTCTGTTTAGCAATTCTTTCTGCCCCACCGCCTAACAGGGCTTGTTTATTTTTTTCTTCGAGTTCTTTGAATTTTTTTTCAAGTAAAGGATCCATAATTGTGTTTTTTATTTGATATCTTCAAGTAAAATTAAAGGCTGGTTGCCATCAATGGCATCGCCTTCTTTAACAAGAATTTTTTTAACAATTTTATCAGAATGCACTTTATATTCGCTTTGCATTTTCATTGCTTCAACGACTATTACAGTATCGCCGTCTTTGACTTTATCTCCCTCTGATACAGGAATTTTTACAATTTTACCAGGCATTGGTGTCATTATAACGTTACTATCATCTGTGGCGGCACTACCTTTTCGAGAAAGAGCATAACGAGTCTGTGCGTCTATTACTTCGGCTTCTATCATTTCATTAGCTAAGGTTACGTAATATTTTTTAGCGTTCTGCACAATAGGTGCAACTTCTATGTTATATGAATTATTTTTGTGAAGCAATGACCATACATAGGTAGAGGTATGGCGTGCATCTACTTCGTAGATTTTGTCGTCCACTGCCACAGTGAGTATATCACCTTTTTTTTCCAGCAGTTTGACTTTCTTTGTTTTTCCTGCAATTTTTATTTCAAGTTCCATAGCTGTTTTTTTTTAGGGGTTAAATTAACTAGTCTAAACCACGCATAGCCCTCATTCTACCTGCGATTTTCCATTGACTAGTTTCTGCTATATCTGTGCGTTTCATATTTTTTTGCGAGCGTTCAATATAGTCCAGATATACGACAATAGCGGATATATCCAGAAGTTTTTCGTCAAATTCTGTTTTAGTTTTCAGCTGGTCTATATATAGTCCAACAAAACGAGTATCGTATTTACCTTCTCTAAATTTCGGATGTTTCAAAACTTTAATCAGGAACGAAACATTGTTTTTAATTCCAGCAATTCTATATTCGCTCAAAGCTCTTATCATACGGTTTATTGCTTCGTTTCTATCTTTTCCCCAGGTAATAACTTTTGCAATCATAGGGTCATAGTAAATAGGAATTTCAAAGCCGCGATATACGTATCCATCTACTCTTACTCCAATACCTTCTGGATGTTTTATAAATGCTACTTTTCCCGGAGCAGGCATAAAATTATTATCAGGGTCTTCGGCGTAAATACGGCATTCTATTGCGTGTCCCAGTTGAGGCACGTCTTGCTGTTTTATTTCCAAAGGCAATCCATAGGCAATTTTTATTTGTTCTTTAACTAAATCGTAGCCTGTTGTCATTTCTGTAATGGGATGTTCTACTTGCAGGCGGGTATTCATTTCAAGAAAATAGAATTCTCTATTGTCAGATACCAGAAATTCAACTGTTCCAGCGCCTACATAATTTACGGATTTTGCAGCTTGGACAGCAGTTTCTCCCATTTTCTTACGTAGTTCAGGCGTCATAAGGGGAGAGGGCGTTTCTTCAATGATTTTTTGGTGCCTTCGCTGAACAGAACATTCACGTTCGTTAATGTGTATAACATTTCCGTGTTTATCCGCAAGTATCTGAAATTCAATATGATGTGGCGAAGTTATGTATTTTTCAATATACACGGTATCGTCGCCAAAAGCGGCTTTTGCTTCTGCTTTTGCCAGACGATATGCTTCTGAGAGTTCTTCTTTGGAATGGACAAGACGCATACCTTTACCACCGCCACCTGCTGAAGCTTTTATCATTATAGGAAAGCCGATTTTTTCGGCTGTTTCAAATAGTTTACTCTCGTCTTCAATGGTAGCACCGGGAACAACTGGCACTCCTGCTTTTTCCATAGTCTTACGGGCGGTAATTTTATCGCCCATAGTAGTTATAGCATACGGCTCCGGACCAATAAAAACAATGCCTACCTCTTTACATCTTTGCGAAAATTCTGCATTTTCAGACAAAAAACCATATCCAGGATGAATAGCTTCTGCCCCGCTTTTTTTGGCTACTTCTATAATTTTGTCCATATTCAAATAACTCTCTGCCGAAGGCGATTTGCCTATGTAATAAGCTTCATCTGCGTATTTCACATGAAAGGCATCTCTATCGGCATCAGAATAAACCGCAACTGTCTTTATGCCCATCTCCCTTGCTGACCGCATAACTCTAACCGCTATCTCTCCACGGTTAGCAACAAGAATTTTTTTAAACATAATTATATTTTTTTCCTATCTCCTTCACTACAAAGATAAAGGTATTATATAAAGTTAATCCTGATTGAAATCATAACAAAAAAAATAATTTTTTTTTAATTTCTAAAATTTAAACTTAACTCTAAACATAGAATGCAAGAAATATCCTGAAAAATTCATCAACTTAATAATTTAATTTTGTATTTTTTAAAATTATTTTTACCTTTGAAGCTCTAAAACTTTTGCTATGTCAGAAAATAATAAAACAATTCTAATAGAATGGACTGATGAATTTGAAATTTGCCCAACAATAGATAAACAACATAAAAAACTTATTGACTTAATAAATGAACTATATAATGCGCTAACTGAGGGAAAAGGACGAAATATTTTATCCGACATTCTTAAAGAATTAGAAGCCTATTCTGTTTACCATTTTTCAACAGAAGAAAAAATGTTTGAAGAAAAAAATTATTCTGAAAAAGATATTCATAAAAAACAGCACAATTTTTTCATACAAAAAGTACAAGAATTTAAAGAAAGATTTAATTCTCATGATATAAAACTTCTATATGATGTTACTTATTTTATCAGGGACTGGATATATGAGCATATTTTAATAAGCGACAAAAAGTATAAAGAAATATGCTAAAACAAAAGCTATATATTAGTTTACTGATTATCAATTTATTATCATATACAAATCTCACTGGCCAAACTTATATCGATAGTCTCCGAAATATTATAAGTAGAAATCCATCTGATAGCGAAAAAGCTGTAATTTATTTAAAAATAGGGAAATATTATACAGATATAAATTTAGATAGTAGCTTATTTTATTACAACAAAGCTGAAAAAATAGCAAAAGAAAAGAACCTGCGAAGCTTGTTAATTAGAATACTTAATAATCAGGCTATTTCTATAGACGAACGTGGATATATTCTACAAGCTAAACAAAAAATTGATACAGCTCTGAGTATAGCCCGCGATTCTGCAGAAATAGAACTTTTAGAAAATCATTTAGGCATTATATATATGGATATGGGGCTATACGAGCGAGCTTATAAAATTTTTGCTAAAAAATTAAAAATACATAAACAACATAATGATAGTTCAACTATCTCTGCAATCTATTCATATCTTAGCGGAATATTCATAAATACACAAAATTACGATTCTGTATTTATATATAGTATCCAAGCATATAAAATTGATAGTGCCCTAAAAGACACTTTTGACATGATTATAGACTTGCTTTATAAAGGAAATGCTTCTATACATTTAAAAAAATATTCACTGGCAAAAAAAGATCTCTTTAAAGCTTTAAACTTAGCTAAAATAGACAATCAAATATATCTTTTTGGAGATATTTACAAGACATTAGCAGATTTATATCGTGCTATAAATAAAACAGATTCAGCTTATTTTTACTATAAACTTTCGCAAAAATGGAATAAAAGAGATAACTATATACCCGGCCTATTTTCTAACTATATAGCACTGGCAAAATTATTTCTACCCAATAAACCTTTATTAAGCCTAAAATTTATAGATAGCGCAAGGCAGTATATCAACAAACTCCCCCTATTTTACCTAAAAGATTATTATCAAGTGAAATATCAAATTTTCGAAAAATTAGGCAAATACGACTCTGCATTTTATTATATTCAGAAATACTACATAACAGAAGATTCTATAAAACTCAACCAACAAAAATATGAAATACAAGTAGCACAATTAGATGCTAAAATAAAAAATGCTCAATACAAAATAAAAGAAACTATACAAAGTCTTAAAAAAGAAAAGAAAAAACAAACACTTTATTTCCATTTTGCCATCATTGTTCTGTTATTCAGTCTATTTATAACATATTTAGCCATAAAATTAAATAAAAACAAAAAAGAGCTTTTAATTCTAAATAAAAAACTAACAGAAGCCCGTAAAAAAGATGAAATACAAATTGCATTATATAATATACAGAAGCAAACAATATCCATGCCTATTGATAGTAAATTAGATGAAATTTTAGAAACACATCTAAACGAATTACTTAGAATACCTTGGCTAAAACTTCAAAAAAGAGCTATTATATTTTTAACAGACGATGGTCAAAATCTTCATATAGCAGCTACTGTAAATATAGAAGAAAGTGCAAAAAAGAAATGTAGCAATATACAAGCAGGAGAATGCCTATGTGGCAAAGCTCTTAAATATAAACAAACAATTATAGAGAAAGAATCGACTGAAAATCATACACAAAGATACGAAAATATATCCCCACATGGACATTATATTGCACCTATATATATAAACAAAAAAATTGTAGGTGTACTATGTTTATTCCTTTCCCCAAAATATGAACTATCTAAAAATGAGTTACTTTTTTTAGAGCAATATTTAATCTTAATCTCAAATATAATTGATAGAAAACTTAAAACTGAAAGAATAAAAACAGCACTAAATAAACAAGATGAACTAAATCAACAATTATTCGCTCAATCTCTGTTACTGGAACAACAAAAAATAAAACTTGAAAGAATCACCAAACAACTTGAAGAACAAAGTAAAATATTGGATAAAGCTCTCAGTGATATAAAAGCAAGTATAACATATACTTCATACATTGTAAATACATTATTACCCTCCGAAGAAGAGCTAAAAACCATATTCAAAGAATTTTTCTTAATATTTAAACCAATAGAAAAAATTGGTGGCGATTTTTATTTTGCAAAAAAAATTGATAATAAAATATACTTTGCAGTAGGCGATGCAACAGGACATGGAATTCCGGGAGCTTTTCTGGCAAGCCAAGCAATATTTTTTATAAATGAGATTATAGAAAAAAATACAAATCATACTTCGGCAAAAATATTGACACAACTGCGAATTAAAATTAAAGAAATATTTAAACATGCTCAAAATACCTCTATAAAATATAATGGGTTAGATTTAGCATTCTGCATTATTGATATTACTAATAATCAACTCAATTATGCCGGAGCATACAACTCTCTGCTCTATGTAAGAGATGGACAAGTAATAAGAATAAAACCTACTAAAAATCCTATCGGACTGTATATATACGAAAAAGAATTTAAAGACCATTTTATAAAAATAAAAAAGGACGATATGATTTATTTGCAGACAGATGGATTTACAGACCAACTACATCACACTGATTTAAAAAAATACAGTATCAAGCGATATATGAATTTATTAGAAAAAATCTATAAACTACCTGTTATTGAGCAGAAACAAATTCTTTTAGAAGAATTTGAAAAATGGAAAGGTAATAATCCTCAAATAGACGATATAACAATATTAGGAATCCGTTGGTAAATTATATAATTTAAAATTCGTTTTAAAAAAGGGAAGCGTACGAACTCTACCAAAGTTTTACAAGTCTATAAAAATCTATCTATTACACACGCTTCCCTTTTAAAGCTATATAACCCTATTATCATTTAGCTTTATAATAGCAACGTTTAGGACTATAAACAAGCCCTTCTTTTTTCAATTTGCTAATTATTTTACTGACTTTATCCTTTTCAATACCTGTTATTTTAGCTATATCAGCTGTTTTAAGCTCCTTATCTTGAGCTTTCATAGCTTCTAAAACAAATTTAGCCTGATCATCAAGTTTTGCAGCCATGACTATTTTATTTTTATGCAAAGATAAAATAAAAAATAGAAAAATTCCAAATTTTAAGATATTAAAAATATAAAATTATTCTAAAAAAAATATTTTGCACAAATAAGCTATAAATACAAACTTTCCACAACTTTAAAATGGCAGTATTCAAAGATTTTTTGTAATTTTGAAAACAAAAAAATGAAAAAAATTCTACTATTTTTCTCCATTCTCGTAGAAGTATTAATTTTACAAGCTCAAAGCGACGGTTTAACTCCTAATCTATACTCTAAATACTTCCAACAAGCATATAAAGAAAACCCTTCTATACCCAGAGGGATATTAGAAGCCGTCGCATATACAAATACACATTTTAGACATATAGATGAAAAATTCGCTCCTTCTTGCACAGGAATGCCTAAATATTGGGGAGTAATGGGACTTATAGACAATGGGAAAGGATACTTTAAAGAAAATCTCAAACTTGTAGCTAAACTCTCCGGATATAAGCGCGATAAAATTAAACATGACCCAAAAATAAATATCCTCGCTTATGCGCGAGCATTCGCGATTCTCAGCAATAAATATGGAATTAAATCTCAACAACCTGCTGACTATATCCCCGTGCTACGCATTCTATCCGAAATTCCTTATGACAGTACAAATGCAACAAATGACTTTGCCCTTAACAGCTTTCTTTATTCAATATTAAACTTCCTAAGCTCCCCAAAATACACTAACTATTATAAACTGCCTCACTACAATATTGATTTAGAAAAAATTTTCGGAGAAAACTACAAAATCCTATCTGCTAAAAAAGTAATTATCAACGATGTAGGTATTTTTAACGAAAAAGGAGATATATACAGTATAGCAAATCAAAAAACACCTTGTCCAGATTATAATGTAAGCTACTGCTCATGGGTAGCCTCACCCAATTACAGTTCACGAGACGGCACACCTATATCAGCATTAGTCATTCATACCACACAAGGCTCCTATGCTGGCACAATTGCATGGTTCCAAAATCCAGATGCAAATGCTTCTGCTCATTACGTTTTACGTTCCTCGGATGGACAAATCACACAAATGGTCAGAGAAGCTGACAAAGCTTGGCATGTGCGTACAGAAAATCCTTATACAATAGGTTATGAACATGAGGGATATGTAGAAGAACCTTCTTGGTATACACAAGCTATGTACCAAAGCTCGGCTTTATTAGCTCGGCATGACTGCGATACTTATGGAATTAATCCTCATAGAATGTTTTATAGAGATACCTTAGATGATGGAACTGTTCTCGATTCAGGCGTGCATGTATTAGCAGGTCAAAATTATTGCACAAAAATAGCCGGACATCAACATTACCCTAATAATTCTCATGTTGACCCAGGTCCTTATTGGAATTGGAACTATTATTATAGACTTGTAAATCAAGGCTTAGGAACTGTAATAAACCTTACAGATACAGCTGGTACTTTTTATGATAGTGGAGGTCCAAATGGCAATTACGGTAATGATGAAAGAATAATATGGGTTATCCACCCTCCTAACGCTTCAAAAATAGTCTTAACCTTCAACAATTTCAGCTTAGAAGATAATTACGATTTTCTCTATATATATGATGGAGATAATGTATTTGCCCCACTGATTGGACGCTGGAATACTCAAAGCCCCGGTACTATTATATCCACGGGTGGTGCCCTTACAATAGAATTTAGATCTGACTGCGCAACAACTGATGCCGGATGGTCTGCTACTTGGCATACAATATTCCAAGACACAATACCTCCTTCCACTCAGATAACAACTTCCGGGGGAGTATGGAAAACACATGACTTCTATGCATATTTCAATGATAACGATAATAGCGGAATTGATAAAACATTTTATCAAGTTATTGAAACAGACGGTAATAACTGGTTTGCGAACACTAATAATGGCTTTTTCGCTGATAATTTTGACAATATGCAAGCCCAATGGACTGCTATAACAGGCAATTGGTACACCCAAAATTCATTCCTCGTTCAAGATGACGAAAATAGCTCAAATACTAATATTTATGCTTATCTAAATCAAAATAATGCAGAAACATATCTATATCATTTTCAAGCAATTGCTGGTGGTTCCGGTAATAACCGCCGTTTCGGTTTCCATTTCTTTTGCGACAGTGCACAATTGACAAATCGCGGTAATTCATATTTTGTCTGGTTCCGCATAGATGACCAAAATCTACAATTCTACAAAGTAATAAATGATACTTTCCATCTTATGTACACTGTCCCTAATATAATTACTGAACCAGGTAGATATTACGACTATAAAATAATCTATAACGCCAACTCTGGAAAAACAGATGTTTACAGAGATAACATCTTACTTGCTTCATATACTTACCCAAATCCTTTACAACAAGGTAAATACATAAGTTTTAGAACAGGAAACGCTACATTAGAAGTGGATAATATAAAAGTTTACCATTCTCGCTCTGATACAATGCTAATAACCGTCGGTAATGAAGCATACAACGACATCCAAGTACAAAACTTTGACACTTCATATTGTGCAAAAATAAAATCAATAGTAGTGGATGCTTCTGGAAACCTATCTCCTATCGCATACTACAATCTTAAAATTGACTATACACCGCCTTCCCCAGTAAACGTATTAGACGGATTACAACAATACGATATTGATACTCTTGAAAACAGTAATACCCTATCAGCCCACTGGTCGCATTCAATAGATCCAAACTCAGATATCGCTGCATACTGGTATTCAGTAGGAACTTCTCCCGGCGACAGCAATATAATTCAATGGACAAACAACGGATTAGATACTTCTATAATAATCAATAACTTAGATTTACAACTAAATACAGCATATTACTTCAATGTAAAAGCACAAAATAACGCTGGATTATACAGTACTGTATCCCATTCAGATGGAGCTTACATTCTTGGGAGTATCATTCCCTCATTTTATTGCAGCGATAGTACTATATGCACCGAAGAAACTATACATTTTACAAACACAAGCCAAAACGCAACATCCTACAAATGGTACTTTGAAGGCGGAGAACCTCAAATATCCACAGAAACAAATCCTGATGTATTATACCATCAACCGGGTACATATTCTGTAAAATTAACTGCATACAACGGTAACGATAGTGCTGTATATCAAGCTAATAATCTTATAACAGTATATGCCCCACCTATCGCAGATTTTACTGTTTCTGATACACTTTTATACCTGCCTAATGCCATTGCAACATTTACTAATCTTTCTCAAAATGCCACAAATTATCTATGGGATTTCGGCGACGGAGTGATATCTGAACTGGAAAATCCACAGCACCTATATACAACAACCGGCTATTACGATGTGTCATTAACTGCTTCAAATCCCGGATGCCCTCAAAATACTAAAACCTATGAAAATATTATTCACGTTTTATTAGCCCAAAACGTTGAAATAACCCCAAAAGCAAAAGTATTTCCTAACCCATTTAGAGAATACTTCATTATTGAAGCACAAAGCCTACAAAATATTTCCCTAATAGGCAGCGACGGCAAAATATATCATTGCAAAATAGAAGCTAAAAATGGCAAGTTCCTTGTAAAGCCAATGGGAATGACTTCTGGATTGTATATACTTCACTTGTATTTTAAAGACGGCAAAGATGTAAGTGTAAAACTAATAAAAAGATAAGTATTTATTTATTGGCGTGCCCCTCGCTAAGGCTCGGGTCGGGCTACGGCTTGTAGTCGGCTTGTGCTCACCAAGCGGGCGTATCCGCTCGGAGAGGCAAGGCGGGCGGCAGCAGTCTATCGCCTGTCAGCTCGCCCGCCAACTAATAAATTACAACTATCCTCGTATTTTTACAAATAGTCTCTTGTACTATCATAACCAACTCTAATTCATAATTCTACAATTGCCTCTCCTCGCTTTGCGGTACGTAGGGCTTCGCTACTGGCTCAGCCTCCGCCCGCAAACGCCCGCTATGGGTTCGCACTGCGCCGCCTACCCCGCCTCCGCCCTCACGCTCCTTTAAATTGCTTTTTGCTATTTATATCTACTTTTATATTTTTACAAAAAAAAAACTATGGGAGAAAAATTTCATTTTATATGTAGAACCTGTGGAAACAAAATTGACAGTTTCCAAGAATGGTTTGAACATGGACAAAAATGCCCAAAATGCGGCGATAACAAAGTTTATACCGTATATAATACGGATAAACAACGACTTAAAGACCTGATATATACAGATAAAACCCCAGATAGTATGTGGCATTATTTTGATTTCTTACCTCTAAATAACAAAGAAAACATAATATCCGACGGAGAAGGCGTCACAAAAATAGAAAGATGGCACTTTATGGAGGATTTTGCTAAACGTAAATATGGACTAAATGTAGAAGTTTATGTAAACCGCAATGATAATAGCCCAGCTACTGGAACATTTAAAGATAAAGGAGCCTCTCTTGCTGCAAGCGTACTAAAAGAACACGGAATAAAAGAATATGTCGTAGCAAGTACTGGTAATACAGCTAATGCATTCGCCCAATACCTCGCAAAAGCTGGCATATCTGCTGTAATATTTATGCCACAAGACGCACTCAGAGAAAATTTCATACATATCGGCATGCTCGGTCAAAAGGTATATATCGTTAAAGGAGATTACTCAAAAGCAAAACAAGTTGCAGCAGAATATGCAAAAAAATATGGAATACTAATCTCCATCGGAAATATGGATCCACTCCGTTTAGAAGCTAAAAAAACTACTGCTTTTGAAATTATGCGACAACTACGAAAAATGCCAGATGTATATATCCAAGCAGTTAGCGGCGGTACTGCTCCACTTGCAATAGAAAAAGCTTTCCATGACTTCGGAGATACAGGTTTGCTCGGCAAAATACCAAGAATGATTTTCGTACAAGGTAATTACTGTGCCCCACAAGTAGAAGCTTGGAAAAAAGCAAAAGCTAATAATTTCCCAGAAGGCTGGGAATATGACTATCCAATATATGAAAATCCAAAAACTCTTGTACCTACTATTGCTACTGGAAATCCTAAATTATATCCTTTCTTAGCTCGCCTTGTTAAACGAACTGGTGGAGAATATTTCGCAATAAAAGAAGAAATGGCTGTGGAAATGGCTCGCTTAGTTGCATACGAAAAAGCTATAAAAGTAGGTCCTGCATCAGCAATAGGACTTTTAGGATTCTTCGCAGCTCTTAAAGAAGGAGCTATAAAAGATGGTGAATCAATATTCATAAATATGGGTGAAGGCGTCAGAAGAGCTCTCTCATTCGTAGAAGAAGTTTCTTACACTACTGAGGAAATCACAAATGTAGAATTCTGTAAACGCTTCGATAGAAGCCAATACAAAGATTTTGTATGGAAAATCTTTGAAGAAGAATGCTAAAATAAAAACTGCTCATAAAAAACATAACCTGGGACTGTCTATATAAACTCTTCATCTCTTAGACAGTCCCACTATACTTATATAGTCTCTACTTCCGTATAGCTTTCAATTATAGATTGCACAGCTTTTAAATCTTTTAAGCCACTTCCTGTACTAAGAACTACTACTTTTAAACCATTATTAATCTTACCATCTCTCCAATATCTTAAAAAACCAGCAAAAGCTGCGGCTGCTGCGGGTTCAGCAAAAAGCCCTGTATTCCGACTCAATATCTTTGATGCTTCAACAATCTCTTTATCGCTTACTTCTATACCCTCACCAGAATATTTTACTATAAAATCCCTTGCCATATAAAAATTTCTCGGTATATCAACTGAAATAGAATCCGCTATCGTAGCAGAGGGCTTACTAACAAACTCATCCGAATAAAGATTTGCTACAAAATTATTACTTCCCTTCGATTGAACTGCAACTATTATAGGCATCCTATTAACCAAACCTACTTGCATCAAATCCTCAAAACCTTTATATACACCGGATATAATTACTCCATCACCTACTGGAACAAAAATAATATCAGGAACACCTTTAAACTGCAAAAATAATTCAAAAGATACTGTTTTTTTACCTTCTATCGTAAGAGGATTATAAGCAGTATTACGATTATACCAACCATTTTCCTTACTAGCCTGAATACTTAAATCAAAAGCTCTATCATAATTACCCCTTACTTTTACAAGCCGAGCTCCATACATCACTATTTGCGTCAATTTAGCCAATGGAGCACTTTCCGGTACAAATATTATAGCCCTCTGCCCCTGTGAAGCCGCTATACCTGCCAAAGAACTACCTGCATTACCAGTTGACGCAGCTACTATCGTGCTTATACCTCTCTCCTTTGCATAAGCAGAAACTACTGCTGATGCCCTATCTTTAAAAGAATATGTCGGATTCTGTGAATCATCTTTTATAAATAAATCAAAATCAAATTTCTCTCCTTCAATACTATCAAAGTGATATAAAGGTGTATCTCCCACACGTAAAGAAGGTAAACTCTCCAACGACTTTATAGGCAATAAATCTAAAAAATTATATTCCTGTAATCGCCTATATTTCTGCTTCAAGCCCGCATAATCATAGAGAACTTTCAATACGCCTCTGGGAGGTAAACTTGCTTTATTCTCTCGCTCACATCTCGGGCATAAATACATAACCTCATCCGTATGATATTCTGCCCCACAATTAATACATTTATAAAAAAACTTCATAATCAATTATTTTGTTAATGAAAATCACCATTTACTACGCTATTCATTTAACTTTATAGAATTTTTCAATATTTCAACGCTTTCAGGTCCCTTGTTAAATATTAAATCTAAAATAGTAAGATTAGGAATAAAAGCAAACTTATCTGAAAAAACTTGGATATAAGGCTCCGGAACAAACTCTTCATCATCAGGTGGATTCTTAGGTCGGATATTATACCGAAAATCTTTAAAGGGTAATTTATCAAATTCGTCTTTCGCAGGTGGATAAAATGACTCTGTATATTCAAGAGAAAAATCTAAGTTTAACAACTTGAAAATAACTTGAATAGTATCTATGTCTAAATCCCATAAATATTTATATTGCTTGGTATAAATCTCTATAATTTCATCAATCATATAATAAAAAAAGGGAGAAGAACCATACGCTGTTTGCAAGGCTTTAATATGATTTCTCTGCCAAGAAACAGAATTATCTATCTGGATATCAATAATTGGTATATTATTTTTTCTTTTTACTGGTACTATCAAAGAATGTACACCAGTAGAAGTCAATATCAACATACGATTTCTATATGTTTGCTTCACAAAATGTTCGTGCTTCTCTATAAAAACTTTATATTTAAAAAACTTAGTAAAAAACTGAATAGGTGGAAAATATGCAATAGATAAAACTGCTCGTTCCATATTATTCATATTTCAATAATGACTGTCTATATACTAATAACGTATCCGAGATAGTTTTTAGTTGATCATCACTAATAATTAAATCTGTTTGTTGATAAATTTCATTATAAAGAGTATCTAATTCTGATAAATGATTTATTAAACCTTGAAGTCTTTTACTCTCTTGATAGGAATTCATTGAAGCAAGCGCATCATTCATATAGTCTGATAAATTCTCTATACTCTGATATTGTTCTTTAAGCTTTTTAAATAAAAAATCTGTTTTTTTAACCTTTAATAAATAACTCACTATAAGATAATTAGACTCAAGCCAACCCGAATATATTACAAAAGGCATTATATCTGTCATTGAACTCTGCTCAAAAGAACGACAAATATTTTTTATCGTCTTACTCATAATTATAGCCAAAGAATCACTATCTGTTATAGATGTACTCTTCTTTATTTCTTCCTCAGATACTACATTACTCAACCCCAAAGAATTAACCAAACTATAAATTGCCTTATAATATTCTACAAATTTTTGAAGATTATTAAATGCCAATGAATAACTCATATCTGCCGAATATATACCCAATAACTTGGCTTGTTCCTCTACTTTTGTGCATTTTTCAAGATATTCAACAGGATAAAGAAAACTAAAATCCGCAGGTAAAGCAGATATATTGCTAAAAATATCTTTTATATCAGGCAGCTTAAATTTCTTCATTACCTCACAATCTCCATTATCCTCTGGACTTCTTGCATACATCACAACTGCTTGTGGAGAATCTATATGCATAGAATTAACCTCAGTATCTGTATTGACTATACTATCTTTCGTTTGAATTAATGAAGCTTTGCCATTTGGAGACTTCTTTTTACAACTAACTGCAAATAATATGATAAATGCTATTATTAAAAAACTATAAATTTTCATACCCCTTTTTTGACAAAAATAGTAAAAAAACTCTCTTAATAAAATTAGTTTTACTTTCATATCAGACAAAATAGAAACGGTAATTTTTAATTTTTCTCATATGTAATTAGCAGTAATTACTCAATTTTTTTATCCAAAATTGTAGTCTTTTTACGAAAAAATATATCTTTGCAATAAAGAAAAAAGCTATGAAAAGAATATTTTTTATAATCATCGCCTTAATCATAATTAAATTTCTAAATGCACAAACTCAATTAAATACTTCCGACGGTACACCAATATATTACAACCAAAGTGCTATAATAACAAGTTTACCAAAACAAAAAACACCTCCAGTAGGCTCTGTTTATTTTAATGACCAATGGAAAAATGCTACAATGCTGCTAAACGATTCCACAAAACTTACTAAAATTAAAGTCAAATACAATATGCTTACAAAAAAATTTGAAATAAAACAACAGAACGACCCCAATATTTATACAATATACTTCTCCCGCGTAAAAAAAGTCATTTTTAAAGACAATAACAACAATATCACAATGATTAACTCATTACCTTACATAATAGAATATCCAGACTTAATTCAAGGCTACGACTTCCTTATAGTTCATACAAAAGGCAAAATTACCCTTTTAGAAGGCATTAAACTTGACAAACTTTATGCTAATTATAATACTGCATTAGATGTCGGAAGTACCAGCGATAAATACGTTAAAAAAACTGCATTTTTCATAGAAAAACAAAATAAATTATATCAATTTTATCCAACAAAATCTTACGTACTAAAATTTACAAAAGATAAAAAAGACCTTATAAAAAAATTCGTTAAGCAACATAAACTCTCATATAGAAAAATAAACGACATTACTCAAATATTCAATTATTATAATTCTTTGACTGATGAAAAAAATTGAAATAAATCTAAACGTATACGAGTATAACAATATCAAAGAACTAAGCAAAACAGAACAACTACTTATTGAAAAAGCAAAAGAAGCTACAAAACAAGCTTACGCTCCTTATTCGCATTTTCAGGTAGGTGCTGCTCTTTTGCTCGCAAATGGAGAAATAATTACTGGTGCAAATCAAGAAAATTCTGCATTCCCATCCGGATTATGTGCAGAAAGAGTTGCTCTATTCTATGCTAATGCTAAATTTCCTGATATCCCTGTTAAAGCTATGGCTATTACTGCTTTTCATAATGGCAATTTCTTAGAAAATATAACTGCTCCTTGTGGAGCCTGCCGACAAGTTATGCTCGAAACTGAAATCCGATTTAATCAACCTATAAAACTAATTTTATACGGAACAAAAAGAATACTAATAATACACAGTGTTAAAGATCTGCTACCACTAAGTTTTACAGGAGAAAATCTAAAAAAATAAAAATCATTACCTATAATTTGCATTGTATTTTTATCTTTTTTATTTTTATGACTGACCAGTCAGTCAAAGATATAATGCCCAGAAAAAAGCAGGACATAGAAGCATTAAAAGACCAACGCCGTCAGCTAATTCTGGAAAAAGCACTGGAATTGTTTGCAAAAAATGGCTACCACAAGACAACAATGGAGGAAATCGCCCGTGCCTGCGGAATATCCAAAGGATTGATTTATACTTACTTTTCGGGAAAGAAAAATTTACTTTTAACACTACTGGAACTCAGCCTTGCTCAAATAGAAGCTGTATTGCCTAAAAAAAATCCACAGGCTCTCACCCGAGCGGATATTGAAAGTTTTATCAACTCTTCCTTTGAAACAGTAAATACCCAAAGTAAAGACAGCTTGAAATTATATTATATGCTTATGGCACAGGCAGATATTCAGGAAATTATCCGTCCCATAATTCATAGTTTTCTGGATAAAATTGTGCAATTTCTTACTCCTTTTTTTGAAAATATGGGTGTGAAAAATCCACGTGCTTATATTCTGTCTTTTCTGTCCGCTCTGGACGGAATAGGTATGTATTATACATTTCTGGACATTCAGGAAGTTAATGAAATGGTCAAAATAACCACAAAAAAATTCCTTGCCTTATGAAAAAAATGATTTACATAATCCTACTGCTCTTAATAGTCCAACTCTCAATTGCTCAGAACGCCACAGAAATTGTACATCGTGCCTATCTCAAAATACAAGGATCATCCCAATATGCCCAATTAACTATGCAAATAATACGCCCCAAATGGACTAAAACCTTCAAATTTAAATATGCTTCAAAAGGCGAAAATAAAGCACTTCTGCTTATTACTTCTCCCGAAAAAGAAAAAGGACAGGCGTTTCTATTTTTAGACAATAAAATATGGCTCTATAATCCTAAAATCAAAACTGTCATAAAATTAGGTGCAGCTATGATGACGCAAAAATGGCTCTCCTCCGACGCTTCCAACGACCTCATTATGAACAAAGCATCTATGATAAATAACTATAATGCCAAAATTTTAGGAAATGAAACTGTTAATAATCTCAACTGCTGGAAAATTGAACTTACGCCTAAAAAAGACTACGAAGATATAACTTGGGCTAAACAATTATTATGGATTGATAAAATAAATTACCTCATAATGAAAACCCAATTTTACGACGAAGACGACCAACTTGTTAGCACCGAAACAGCATACAACATTAAAAACTTTCACGGCAAAAAAATACCTTCAAAATATGTTATTCAACCTGCAAACAAACCTAATCAAAAAACTATCCTAATAATAGACGACATCATATTCAACGTTAAAATTCCAAATAACTTTTTCACTATTCAGAATCTCAGACGAGGAAATAACATAAACTTCAACTTTTAAAGTCTCTGACAATGAAAGACCTGCTCAAAATAGCCTGGCGAAACCTTTGGCGGAACAAACGACGCACAATAATTACAATCTCCTCAATTTTCTTTGCTACTTTAATTGCTCTGCTAGTGCGTAGCCTGCAAATGGGATTTTACAACTACACAATTAACTCTGTGATAGAGCATTTTATCGGACACATCCAGATACAACAAGCCGACTATTTTCGTAATCCATCTGTTGATAATGTGCTTTACTTTTCCCCTGAAATAAAAAATGTCCTTGACAACGACCCAGAGGTAAAATTCTATATCTCCCGCCTGCAAAACGGAGTAATGATATTTAACGGCAATGTCTCAAAAATGGGAATTGTCTTTGGAATAAATCCTGAAAAAGAAAAACTATTTTCAGGGCTACACAAACAACTGGCTTGCTATCATATAGATAGCCTGACTGTAAGCAAAATGAACTTCCTTCAGCCAGAACTGAAAAGCCAGATGAAAAAACTTTATGGCTATTATGCTTCGGAACAAAAAATGAAAGATGCATTTTTCTATATTTCAAAAGATTTTGAAAAATATATGGACAAAATTTTTCAGGTCTCCAAAATCAAGGGACGCTACCTGACGCCTGAGGACAGGGACATTCTCATCGGCGGAAAACTTGCGGAATTTCTGGGCGTTTCTGTCGGCGACAGCGTTATCCTGCTGGGGCAGGGCTATCACGGAAGCACTGCTATTGGTAAGTATCGCATCGCAGGTATTCTTGCTATTCCCAGCCCAATGCTCAGCAATACTTCTATTTATATGCCTCTGCACAGGGCGCAAGAGTTATTCTCCACTTATGATATTCTCCCAAATGGCGACACAGCAAGATATGTTAGCTACATAGCAGTTAATACGCCTTATCAGGCAAGCATACGCCCTATTGA
>CAZWVR010000042.1:0-18827 GCA_964637235.1 uncultured Bacteroidales bacterium
GAAAGTTATTAAGACGCTTAGCATTGAACCGACGAATATAGTAATTACAATCATAATTTGATATTTTATAGCTATTATAGGTAGGCTACCACTAAGTAGCTGACCTGTCATCATACCCGGTAGAGCTATAAGTCCCATTACTGCTGCATTAGCAATAGAAGGATTGAAGGCAATTTTTATTGCTTCTCCGATAAATCGTCTAAGAGCTTCTTCTCTTGTAGCTCCATTACCTATGAGGAATTTATACAGGGTTAGTTCTTTTTTTAATGACGAATAAAAATGGTTTAAAGCTATTATATTTGTTTTTAGGAAATTACCAAGTATCATACCCGAGATAGGTACAAAGTATCTGGCATTAAGAATATTGTCTAATGCTATTACGAGTTTCAAGAAGTAGATATCAATTATTGCAATGGTAATTAGTACAGAGACGAAAAATGGTATAATAAACATCTTTTTGGTCAATTTTGTTCTGGAAGCTATTGTAAGTGCTGCTACTAAGACCATAAGCAGTAGCCAGAGAATATTTAACCAAGGGTTGTTTAGCTTGAATATCCATTTTAAGTATATACCTAAGAGGAATAACTGGACAGTCATTCTAACATATGCAATTACAGTAGCTTTAATTAAGCCTGTTTTGTAATAACCAAAAGCAGCTATTGGTATAAGGAGTAATAGATATGCTAATATTAGATTAAAGTTTCCGATATTTTGAATAGTGTTCATTTTAGAGGTGTTTTAGAACATTTTCCAGATGAATACCTCTTGAAGCTTTTAGTAGTATAAGATGGTTTTCGATGGGATGTTCTAAGAGATATTGGTTAAGTTCATTTGTAGATGTATATGTTTTGAAATTAGGGTTTTTATTCAATTGAGAGAAAATTTTACCTACAAGAAAAACCTTTACGTTTGTATTTTCAAGTTTTTTTAATATTTGATAGTGTCCCTCTTTTTCGTAATTACCCAGTTCGAGCATATCACCGAGTATTACAGCTTTTTTAGGGGCTTTAATGGTTAAAAAATTTTCCAAAGCAAGTAGCATACTTGTAGGATTAGCGTTGTAAAAATCTCTAATTATCCAATTTTTTCCTGTATTTTCCAATTGTGAACGATTATTCTTAGGTATATAATTTTCAATAGCATTTTTTATGGCAGTTGGGTCAATTTTGAAGTATTCACCTACTGCTGCGGCAGCGATAATATTTTCCAGATTATAGTTTCCTATTAAATGAGTATGGATTTGAATAGATTTTTTCGGGAGATATATTTCAACGCTTAAATAGGGGTTTTGTGCTATAATTTTTCCTTTTACGGTTCCGTTTGATAAGCCGTAAGGGAATATATTGTTGTAATCGTTTATTAGCTCTACAAGTATTTTATTGTCAGTATTATAGAAAATAAGTCCGTTTTTATTTTTTAAGTGGTCGTATAATTGGGCTTTTGTTTTTATTAGAGTTTTGAAGTCTCCAAAACCTTGTATGTGAGCAGGATATATATTTGTGATGATACCGAAGTCTGGGTCAGCTATATTGCAAAGTAGTTTTATATCATCAGGATAGCTTGCCCCCATTTCAATTACAGCGAATTGAGTATTTTTAGATATGCTAAGCAAATTTATAGGTACTCCGATATGATTATTAAGATTTTCTTTTGTGAAATAGGTTCTAAATTTTTGCATTAGAACTCTTGCGGTAAGTTCTTTTGTAGTAGTCTTGCCGTTTGTACCGGTTATAGCTAAAATTTTTATATTCAGTTTTTTTCGGTGATAATTAGCTAATTTTTGTAGAGTTTTAAGTGTGTTGTCAACAATAATTGTTTTTGCATTGAGTTTAAAATTTGGGTTATCAATGACAGCTGCAATTGCACCTTTTTCTATGGCTTGTTTAACGAAATGATGACCGTCGAATTTTTCACCTTTTAGAGCAAAAAAAAGCTGACCTTTTTTTATAGTGCGTGTATCTATTGAGACTCCATTACTTTTTAGGAATATTTCATATAGTTTTTCAATCATATTAAAGTTTATTAAAGATGTTTTCCAATAGTTGTTTTACAGTTTTAATTTTTTTATGATTTTCGTCGTAGAAGTTTAGTAGAATTTCATAAGCTTGTTCAGCATGGACATATGCTTGGTGATAGTGTTTTACGTTATAAAGGAGTTCAGCGAGTAATATATGGATATCCGCTAAGGATTCATCGGGATAAGAGACTTTTGATTTTCTCATTTCAAGCGCTTCATTAGCTAAAATTAGGCTTTTGTTGTAGTCGTGAGCTTTTTTGTATAGTAATGCTATGTATTCAGCCATTATATCGTCCATATTTTCGTTGTATATATTTATGAGGATATCAGCAGCGAGTCTATAATAAGCCAGAGCGTCAGGGCGTTGCATAGCTTCATAAATTTGTGCTATTTTTTCTAATATTACAGAACTTTGAATATTAACGTCAAATAGTGTTGTAAGGACTATTTCTGCGTCAGGGATATATTCTAAGGCTTTATTGATATCTTTGTTATTTAATTTTTTTTCAATAAAGTTTAGATATTCTCTAAGTTTTTTAGTATTCGGTTTTAATTTTTTATGTAGCACAACGGCAATTAAGGAATATGTAAAAATTCCGTTTTTATCTGAATCTAACCAACCTTGCGATATTAAATCTAATATAGCGTCTATAAATTCATTTTCTTGTTGAGGTTTTATTTGCAATATTTGTTTTATTGTTTCGATATGGAAGCTTTTCAGAGGCACAGCTGCAAAGAAACTTAGAATTTTCTTTTGCAGATTAGTCCATTGTTTTTGTCTAAGTTCGTATATGGCACTAATGTATTTTAGAAATGAGTTGATGGTTTTTTGTTCACTTTGATAAATATTTTTTTGTAAGTATTCACCGAAATGTTGAGGGGATTTATTTTTTTTCTCGATCAATTCAATAGCTTTTTCTACGGTAAAATTTTTGTCATATACTATATTTTTTGCATAGAAATGAATTAGTAAAGGATGATTATTTAATTTATTACTTAATGTTTTTAGTTTTTCAATATTTCTGTTTTTTTTCAGATAGAATTTAAATATTCCTAATGTATCTTTTGTTGCGAGCTTAGGTAATGGAATATTTATGTAGCCAATGATTATAAAGTCGGAAACTATTAATTTTTTCCAAGTTAGTTTATTGTGTAGTAGTAAGATATTAGCTAAGTTTTTTATATTTGTGATACCATCTACGACCAGTAAGTTATTTCCTTCGATTTTGTTTAGGATATTGATAAGATTATAGAAATTTTCTTCTTCTGAGAGCTGTTTATTGTATCGGAAATTTAATTTACCTTTATAAAATGCATTGAAGAAGCAGATTTTAAAGTCTCCATTTATAAGTACATATGCAATGTGATTAAATTTAGTAGAGTATTTATGGATAAAAGCCAATGCAGCAGTTGTTTTTCCAGCTCCTGGGAGTATGTTATGGAGTACAATTGTTTTTGAGAGATTTTCTTCAATTTTTTGGAACATTTCATCTAATAAAGGGTCAATACCGTGGACGTGGTAGGCTTTACCAGTTGGGATATCGGTTATAAATTTAGGGAGGCGACGTATTTTGTATTGGTCTCCGGCTATTAGATAGGAATATTGTTTGTAAAAGTTTTGATAATCAGGACGATATAATACATCTATTGCAAAGGAGGGAGAATATTTGTTCTTTAAGAATGATATATATTCATCGATGAGTTGATCATATTCAATGGGAAGAAGTATTGTCAATTTTTCTATATTTAAGTTTTTTTTCAGGGTAAGATGTTCGACAGCTTTTTTTATTTCTGGTAAAATTTTTTCCAGTTTATGAGTTTTAGGTATTATAGTAAATGCTATTTTTAGAGTATCGGATATATAGTCGTAGTTAGGATCTCGGAATGTAAATGGCGATTTTTTAAAAGAGTCTGTTTGAAAAAAATTATTTAAGACTTTTACCATTATATTTGTATCCTGCATTTGCATATTATTTAATTTTTTACATTTTTGTAAATTTGGAGTAAATAAAACGAATTTTTACAAAAGAACAAAAAAATGGCGGATTTTAAAACACATCTTGAATTTGGATCCGCAGTAGGTTTTCTTTTGGCTATTTTTTCACATATTTGGGGCTGGGTAAATAGTTTTTCCACGGCAATAATAATTTTTTTTGCTACTACATTAGCTTCCTTTTTACCTGATGTTGATAGCAATAGTAGCGTTCCTGTTAAGATAATTTCTATGTTGTATGCCTATTTAGCCGCAGCATTAGTTCTTTTTTATCTTTACGATAGTAATATTAAGAGTTTCTTTTTCCTTTCAATAATAGCGCTTATTACATTTGTTAGTGTCTTAGTTATTTTACCATTTTTATTAAAAAGGTTTACAACACATAGAGGTATTTTTCATTCTATTCCAGCGGCGTTAATTTCTTTTTTTGCTACTTTAATAATAGCTTGGACTACACGGTTAAGTGTTTTAGAGAGATTTACTATGGCGTTAGCTGTTTTTTTGGGATATCTAAGTCATCTAATTCTTGATGAACTTTATTCAGTGGATATTTTAAGCCGAAAGATAAATAAAAGGAAGTCAAGTTTTATTCATATAAAAAAATCGTCGGGAACAGCACTTGATTTTGGCTTTAATGCTAAGGAGAAATATCCGGCTTATATTGCTTATTTTATTCTTATTATCTTGATAGTCATATCATTTCCTTATATAAAGGAGATTTATAGGGCACTGATCAGATAGTATTTGTTTGTGTTTTCATAATTTTTTTCCATTGTAAAAAGCCAGCAATTGCCAGTATAGTATATACTATAAAAAGTATTACAGTGGCGTATAGCTGTTTATAGAAATAGAGGCAAGCCGATACACTATCAACAATTATCCACAGTAGCCATTGCTCAATATATTTTCTGGCTAACATATAAGTTGCAGTTATGCTTAATGCTGTTGTGAAGGCATCCCAATAAGGTACAGGTGAGTCTGTATAGTTTTTTAGAACAAATGCCATTATCCAAAATAAAATAAAAGTTATAACTGATAAAATTAGTGCTATTTTCAGAGGGGTATGTATTATGGGGAGTTTTTCTTTTTTACTGCCTTTTTTCCAGTAAATCCAACCGTAGATACTTATAATTAGATAGTAAATTTGTAGAGACATATCTGCGTAAAATTTGCTTATAAAAAAGACGTAGATATAAATAGCCGAAGTAATAATTCCAGTAGGCCAAAGCCAAATCTTTTCTTTTATTGAGAAATAGATGTATATCAGTCCAGTTAACGCACCAAAAACCTCTATAAAATGTGTCCAAATCCAATGGAAAATCTCAGTCATAAATTTTTACTTTTGTACAAAGTAAAAAAAGATTATGAATAATATAGAGCTGAGACAGACAAAAGATGGTTCTTATACTTATTATAATACTCAATTTGGAGAACATTATCATTCGGTAGAAGGTGCCTATACCGAGAGTTTACATATATACATCAATAATGGACTAAAACTTATTAACAAAAGTAATATAACGATTTTTGAGATGGGGTTTGGTAGTGGGTTAAATGCATTGCTTACTTTTTATTATGCTCAAAAATTATCTTTAAAAATTAAATATATTGCCTTGGAGAAATATCCTTTGCCTTTTCATTTAGTAGAGAAATATCCCTTACCATCTTTTTTAGACGAATTACATAGTATTTTTTATCAGATGCACTATATTGAAGGCAATAGCAGTATAGAATTAAGTAATAATTTTGTTTTTGCAAAAGTTATAGGAGATATGCAGGAATATGTTTTCAAAGAAAAAATAGATTTATGTTATTACGATGCATTTTCTTATTCAAAGCAGCCAGAATTATGGACGAAAGAGATTTTTGAGAAAATATATCAAGCGATGAATTTTGGAGGTATGCTACTTACGTATAGTTCAAAAGGCGAGGTTAAACGGGTTTTACGTGAGGTTGGTTTTGAGGTAAAGAGGTTTAAAGGTGCAGGTTCGAAACGTCATAGTCTTAGATGTATAAAGACTAATTAGGACTAATTGCTTAAAATTTTATGGATAGAGCATTTTTAAAGTTATAAAAAAGCGGTCTGTTTATCAGTTCTACTGGTGGACGCGAGTCATAGGCTAAACTGAATATGATCATAAATTGTAAACGGTTTTTTATGAGGTTAAAAGTTAGGGAGTTTTCAGAATAAAGCCTGAAATCAGAAATAGGTTCAAAATTTGAGATATTAGGATTTAAATTTATAAGAGCTGGTTCATAATAGGTGACATTTGTAAAAAGTATTAAATCATTGATTTTTAGGTTAATAGATGTATAGAAATCACCTTTAATTGTTTTTGTAATAGTGTGAGCGCTATCGCTGAGTTTTTCATATTCATACATTATAAGAGGGCATAGAAAAATTATTAGAGTTTTAGAATTTATGATACGGAAACGCATTCCTGTACCCCAAAGCAGTCTTAGTTTTATGTATTTAATTTTATTTTGTTGTCGTTGAAAAAATAATTCATATACATAAGCGCCGAAATGTTTTTTAGTAGTATCGGAAAATGCGTAATTATATCTAAAATGTTGGAAATTTTTGTTGATTAGGTCAAAGTTATTTTGTTGTTTCATAACTTTCATAATAGTATAGTCGTTGAGTATTAGGAAAGTATTTTTCATATTTTTGGTAATAAACTGAATATTAGTATTGTTATTACCTTGAATTATACTTCTTGTATTTTGTGTGATATTGAAGGCAAAAGATAAACTTCCTTGTAAGCCAGATTTTATGGTTTTTCTTTCTTTCTCAATATTTACAAGTTGTGTATGTGCTTGAAAATAAGCGGATAGTAAAAAAACAAGAAATAGTGTTTTAGCTAAAAAATTTTTCGTCATTAATTTCGATTTTATTTATGCTTATTCCTGCATCTGATTGATAATCTTCAATTTCTTCTATCATATCAAAGTCGTCTTTAAGGTAATACCAATTAACAGTCACTTTATGTCCATTTTCTTGGTATTCGCGTAGTGCGTGTAGTATATTTAAGATCCATTTTGAGGTGGAAGTATTAAAATAGGTAAGTTTTATATTAAAAGTAATAGGTTTTCCAGTTTTCATATAGTCTTTTATCCAAGCTAATAATGGGGCATAAAATTTTGCAGTTTCTTCGAAAAAGGATTCACCTTTAATTTCGCAGATACCTGTTTCTGCGTCAAAATCTACTGATGGAGAGATGTATATACCTCTAACAGCGTCTTTTTTTATACTTTCCATAGTTTTTAGTCTTTCTCAGGAATAAGGTTAATATTTAAGCCGGTGTCTATCATATAATCTTCAATGTCTTCTTTCATATCGATATCATTTTCGTCGTAATGCCAGTTAACGGTGACTTCTCCACCGTTATCTTCGTATTCTTTTAAGATATTTAACATATCTAAAAGAGCTCTGGAAGTACTTGTATTATAATAAGATAGTTTAATAATAAAAGCAATTGGTCGTTTTATTTCAGTAGTATATGTTCTTAGCCAGTCAATAAGAGGTTTATAGAATTCAGTGGTATTTTCCAGAAAGGATTCGCCAGATATTTCGCATATACCTGTTTTAGCATTAAAATTTACTTTGGGTGTAAAGAAGTTTTGATGCGAACCTTCAATAACTATGTCTTCTAATTCTGCCATATATAGTATTTAGTCATTTTTTTGTCATCAAAAATATAAAAAAAATCCTAAAAAAAAAATTAGTTTTTATTTACTTCAACTTTTATTGCAAAAAAATTGAAATTGTCATTAATTTTTTTATAAAAAATATCCAGAGGTTGTTTTACTGTCAGAGCTACCATAATTAAGCCTATATGAGCGTTTCCATTTGTACCTGGTATTAAATTTCTCTGTTGACGTTTCAACTTTCTCAGTTCTTCTCTACTCATATTATTTATAATTTGTGTTTTGTGTTTTAGGACTTCGAAAGCTTTGTTATTTATTAGATTCCCTATTATAAATCCCAGAGTTTCAGGAGTTTCAAAGAATAATAAGCCTCCTGCTCCAATATTTTTGTTATTGACTTCTTTTTTTTCATCTGAATAGAAACCTACATTTTGTGCTAATTCGATAAATACATAAGTTAATTTTCTTTGTGCTATAAAATATTTTTTAGTAATGGTGTTTAATTTTGGAATTAAATTTTTGACTATTATATCTCTGTCAAAAGCGCCAAAATATTTATCTATTACAACGACTTTGTTTCCTAAGAATGATTTTAATATGTTTTCTTTATCTAAGTTCACTTTTTAATTGTTGAAATTAATTAGCAAACTTTTTGCCATTTTTTAGGAACATAATATTATGCATAATTCCGGAATATTTTCTTCTTTTGAGAGGAGAATTTTTAAATAGGTAGTTGAATTGTTGTTTTGTTAGATTTTCCCAGTCTTCTGCTTTCATAGTGAGCAAATCTGGTTTAGGCTCAAATTCGGATATTTTAGTAGGTTTTTGTCTGGAATTCCAAGGGCAAACGTCTTGACAAATATCGCAGCCAAATATCCATTGTTTATATTTCCCGCGGAATTGGTTAGGGATAGGAGGTTTTCGTTCTATTGTAAGATTAGAGATACATTTGCGAGCATCTATTACATAAGGTTTTATAATTGCTTTCGTAGGACAAGCCTCTATGCAACGTGTGCAAGTTCCGCAAAGTGAGGTTATTTCTGATTTTCTATGTTCATATTCCAGTTCGATGTTCACAAAGAGTTCACCGATAAAAAAGTAAGATCCTTTTTTGGTTAGTAATAGGGAGTTTTTACCTATCCAGCCCAGCCCAGCTTGTTTAGCCAAAGCTCTTTCTAAAATAGGAGCTGAATCTGTAAATGCTCTACCTTTGACCTCTGTAATTTCTGTATTTATATATTCAAGCAATTGACGCAGTCTTTTTTTTATAACAAAATGATAGTCAGTACCATATGCATATTTAGATATTAGATATTTGCTATTCTTAGATAATTGTTTTTCAGGATAGTAATTGAGCAGTACTACTATGATACTTTTTACTTCCTCGAAAAGTAGAGCAGGATTAAGTCGTTTATCTTTATTACGTTCCATATACTTCATTTGGTCGTGATAGCCCATAGAGAGCCATTTATTAAATCTTTGAGCTTCTTCTTTTAGGATTTGAGGTTTTATTATACCGCAGTCGTCAAATAGTTCTTTACATTTTACTTTTATTAGGCGGGTTTTTTCTGCGATATTCATTTGCGTATAGGTATGAACTAATATGAATTATTTACGACATTTTTTTCCATTTTCGTCGTAGTATAAATATTGCCCCCAGCCTAAATCAATATAGCACATTACACAGTTCTTTTTGAATAACATTTGACAGGCTTCTAAGCGACCTCCTTTTGTACCGATTTTTATTACTTTAAATTTTTCTAAATCTGCGATATACCAGTCATCAGCATCTGAGATGAATACTTTTTGGGGATTTTTGAAAGGGATTATTTCTGCATAAGAGGCATATAAAGGGTAATTTGTACTATATACAAATTTTTTTAAGAAATTTTTTTGTTCCTGAGTTATTGGTACTTGTGTTCGGAGCCAACCTTCTCGTTTACCTATTGAAATGTACAAGTATTCGTAGTTTTTTGTAAATAAATAGGCTTGATAATGCACAATTGTATCGGAAGTGAAAATTATTTTTTTAGCGGTAGAAAGATATACACTATCGATAGCATTACATTTTTTTAGCAAATAGCAGTCAATGCCATCATCAAAAAAGTATAAAGATACGTCATTGAAGTAATAAGTACCGGCTGTTATATGCATTGAATGTCGGAATTTTACGTGTTTTGACAGAAATTTCTTTTGTGAAAATCCTATGCTACTTATTAGCATAAATGTTAACAGAAGTAAGATTTTATTTTTCATATGTTGTTTTTTTGATTAAGTTTCAGAAAGAAAAAGATAACGTTTTGATAAATCTGCATCTATGGAATATCTTACGAGTTGTTCTACTTTATTTTTAATTTCGTCATAATTATTTTTAGATTTCAATAATGTTTCGGTCAGCACTGCCAGTTCGGCAAATGTTTTATATTCAGTAGATAATATATTTACATCTGTTTTTTTTGTGTTTATAAAATTTACCAATGCTTCTATATGTGGTTTTACTATTAAAAATAGTTCATTTTTTAGTTTATTGAACTTTTGGCTGTCGATTTTATTGTCAATGATGTAATTACCTATTTTATTTTCTAAATATGTCTGATAGTTTAATTCCATTTCTTTTAATATTCGTTTAAGTGTTTCTGTGGCTAATTTTTTCTCTTTATTAGTTTTTATTAGCCAATATATCATAAAAAGTATTCCGAGGATTAAAGCGATAATCAACAGAATTCTTATTAAGAGCATTGGCAATCTTTTCTACAAAGATAGACAATTTTTAGAAGTTTACAATCATATTCTTGTAATTGATAAAAAAAATTTTATTTATTCAGTATTTTTTTCTATTTTACTCACAAATAAATTATGAGAGTATGTCGTATAAAGCATTTACTTCACGGAGTTTTAAAATTAATTTAGTAAATTTAATCAAAGAGATAGAAAATAGCTCTTTGGTAGAAATAGTTGTAATATCTAAACCCAAAAGTTATCATTATAATGACAATTATTTATGGGCGTCGTTCGGGGTGATGGCAGTAGCTTTTACTTTTATGATGTTTGCGCCGATTATAATCAATATGTATTTGATTTATATATATACGATGTTGAGTTTTATAGGGACTTATCTTTTATTGCATATTTTCCCATTTTTGGGGCGGTTATTTATATCGAAGTCTAAAATGGCAAGGAACGTGGATATATATGGGAGAGCGATTTTTCAGAAAGCAGGTATTAGATATACACAAGAGAGAATAGGAGTGCTATTTTATATTTCATATTTTGAAAAAATGGTATATGTAATCCCGGATAGAGGGGCATTTATGCGTTTACCGGAGGATTTATGGGCTCAAATTAGTAAAGATATGAATAGTATTTTTCATTCAGCTTTTCCTGCATCTGCATTTTTGAAAAAATTAGAGGGCTTAAAAGAAATTTTTGCTAAATATATTCCACCAATAGAGAATGATATTAATGAACTTCCGGATAAAATAAATGTGAATTTATAAAATTTTGATTATGAAAAAGTTATTTAAATATTTTGCAATTTTGTTTTTCTTTATAGGCTTGATATTCACTTCATATATGCTTTTAGGGAGACCAGGAGGTGGTCATTCTTATTCAGGAGGTAGTTATGGAGACGGAGGAGGTGGTGATGGCAGCGGGCTGGCTTCGTTAATTGTCTGGGTATTTTTTGATTTATTACCACCGGAGGTTTCTATTCCTCTTTTGATATTATTGTTTATAGGCTATAAAATTTATGAGAAAAAACATAAATATGATACTTCTCATATACTTTCATCGCCCAGTTATGAAAATATTATTGAAGATTTAAAACATAAAAGTGCGGTTATTAACCAAATTAAAAATCTTGATCCTAATTTTTCTAGGATAATATTTTTGGATTTTGTTCATCTTTTATATACTAAATACTATGCATTGGTAGGAAATCCCACGCAGAGAAAAACATTAATACCTTTTTTTGCTAATTCTGAATTACTAAAAAAGCAGGCACTTATAAATGGAAAAATTAGCGAGGTTGTAGTAGGTTCATTAGATATAAAAGAAGCGCAGATAACTGATACAAATTTAATTTTGACAGTACAAATTAACGCTAATTATACTTTAACAGTAAAAGATAAAAGCACAAGATATATTGTTAAAGAACGCTGGAAATTAAGTAGAGATAAAAATTTACTTTCACCTGAGCCAGAAAAAATGCAAACATTGAGATGTCCTAAGTGTGGAGCTCCTGCTGATTTTAATGACGCAGGATATTGCAATAGCTGTGGAGAACTAATAGTCCCGGGTAAACATCAATGGAGTGTACTGAATATTGCCGTAATACAAGTAGAAACGTTGAGAACTACATTTTTAACAGGCTATTCATATGAAAGAGGAACAGAACTTCCTACTATTTTTGACCCGAATTTGCAGGAAAATATACAAATTTTTGCCAGAGCTCATAATGTGAATTTTTCAGAATATTGGCAAAAATTTGAAAATAAGGTAGTTAGACCATATTTTTTTGAAATTTATAAACATTGGAGTCAACTTAAATGGAATAAAGTCAGACATCTATTAACAGATAGACTTTGGGAGGCTTTTAATTTTTGGATTGAAGCCTATAAACAAGCAGGTTTACAGAATAAATTAGATGATACTCAAATAGAAAAAGTTATATTAACAAAGTTGGAAATAGATAAATTTTACGAAGCTTTTACTGTACGAATTTTTGCTAAAAGTAAAGATTACATTGTAAATAAGCAGGGTAAAGTAATAGCTGGATATAACAGGGCATATCGGTATTTTTCAGAATATTGGACTTTTATACGTAGGGCTGGTGTGGAAAATGATGATTATGATATGAAAACTTGTCCTAATTGTGGAGCGCCAGCTGATAAAATAGGTCAAAGCGGTATTTGTGAATATTGCGGCGCAAAGATTACAACAGGTGAATTCTCTTGGGTTCTTGCAATAATTACACAAGATGAAGAATATACTGGATAATGATTAACTGCTGCTATTATTACTGTATTTTTAGGCTTAGATGGGAGTAAGACATAAAACAACTAATTTATTTTAAAAAAAGTATTTATCCCACCATTGTATTCGCCGTTTTTTCTTAAAATAATATGCTTTTTGCATATAGTTGTATAGATATTTATAAATGAGAATAGATAAGGCTCCGATAATAATTCCCCATATTGCACCTGAGAGTACATCAAGAGGATAATGAACTCCTAAATATATGCGAGAATAAGATATTAAAAGTCCCCAGAATATAAGACTAATTGTTATTATTTTATTTCGGAAAAAGTATGATAGAAAAGTGATAATCATAAAAGCATTTGCAGCGTGAGTAGAAATAAAGCCATATTTACCGCCGCAGTGTTTACCTACTGTATGTACAAGATCTATTAGTTGAGGATTATGACAGGGTCGTAATCTGCGTATAGTCTCTTTAAACAGATGTACAGAAGTAAAATCCGTTATGCCTATACCTATAATAAGAATAAGTATAGGTAGCCAGAAAAATTTTTTTTCTTTCATTATTATGCCAACGAGGAACAATAAATATAAAAATATCCAGATATACGGATTGCTAACTAAATACATAAAAATATCTAAGTTCGGATTGTTATATCCGTTTATTTTCAAAAATAGTTTTATATCAAACGATATAATTTTGTCTAAGTTAATGAATAATTCTATAAATAAGTTCTTTAAGTAATTGACCATCACTTGTAGATACATTGTTAACCTTTTTTGCTTTTAAATCATATTCTCTTAAAATAGAGATAATTTTTATTAGTTTAGACATAGAATACCTTCGGGCGGCATTTATATATTCAGATACAAAAAACGGGTGAACATTCAAAAGTTGTGCTAAGTAATTTTTTGATTTATTTGTAGAGGCATTTACTTTCATCAATTTAGTAAAATAGTAATATAGTGAGGTAATCGTACGAACAAAAGGGTTATTTTTAGGATTAGCTGCGAAGTGTTCTGCTATTTTATAAGCTTTTATAGCATTTTTTTCGCCCAAAGCTTTTTGTAGTTCAAAAATGTTATAATCTTTACTTATGCCGATATTTTCTGAGATAATTTCTTTTGTAATTATAGAACCTTCTGGGTATAGGATAAAGAGTTTTTCCAGTTCATTTGCTATTTTTGATAAATCGTTTCCTAAATATTCTGTTAATAGGGCAGTAGCTTGCCACTCAATAGAGTAATTATGTTCTTGGACAAAATTGTTAATCCACGTAGGGATTTGATTTTCGTATAATTTTTTTGCTTCCAGGACAGCTCCTCCGATTTTTTCTATATTTTTAATAAGTTTTGTTCGTTTATCTAAGGATTTATATTTATGTTCAATGACTAAAATAGTTGTATTGTTTGGTTTAGTTAGATAGAAATTGAGATCTTCAATTTTTTTCAGGTGTTGTGCTTCCTTTAAAAAAACAACAAAGCGTTTCGCCATCATAGGGAAACGCTTTGCAGTATTTATTACCTCTGAAACAGAAACTTCCTTACCGAATAGAAAGACCATATTAAAGTCTTTCAAGTTTTTCGGCAGGGCATTTTTCTCAATAAATTTAGAGATTTCGTCAATAAAATAGATTTCTTCTCCCATTAGCAGATAGACAGGTCTATATATACCTTTTTTAAGTTCGGACATTATTTGTTCAAAAGTAGCCATTATTTATTAGGTATTAAGCGTTCTTTAAATGGTAAAAAGGTCATAAAATCTGCATGGTGTACTATATATGCTTCGGTAGATCTTTTTATTAAGTCTCCTTCTGTGGCATGTGCTGCGATTATATGACTTACTTCGGCAGGAATGCCCACCTGTTCAGCCAGCGCTACACCACTGAATGGATGCCGTAAGTATTTTCCATAATTGCCTTGAAAAATTTCTCCTTTTTCATTTTTTTCATATTCAAGTAATTTACCTACGTCAGCTAATATTGCTCCGGCGATAAGTGTATCCATATTTATGGGTAAATCATCTCCGAAAAATTGTTTTATTTTAAGCCCGCTTTCCCGTGCAATATGGACTACTGCACGTTTATGAGCCATGAAACTTACAGAGGTTTTTGCTTTTAATGTAAAAGGTATTTTATATAAATCATCTGCTGTAAGTTGGCTTTTGCTTAGGGCTAACTCCCAGACTTGCGCAACTTTTTCGCGCAGTTCTTTATTTTCTATCCAAAGGAGTTCTTCTCCCCATAGTTTTTTTACTCTATCAGTCATTTTTGTTTTTTTTACAAAATTAAAAAAAAGCGAAAGAAT
The DNA here is from genome assembly GCA_964637235.1 of uncultured Bacteroidales bacterium. GTDB lineage: Bacteria > Bacteroidota > Bacteroidia > Bacteroidales > S143-33 > CAZWVR01. The sequence goes on from CAZWVR010000042.1 coordinate 14,943, forward strand.
AGAAAATTTTTTTACACTTAGTAAGAATAAAAAGCTTTTTTTATTTTTTTAGATTAAAAAGTAGTCAAAAGGTTGCTTATAAAAAGCAAAAAAATGTATATATGGTGTTAGTATTAAAAAAAATGTCTGAGAAACAGGTATATAAGACTAAATTTAAAAATGATTGGGAAAATGAAACCATATAAAGCACCCCAAAAGTGTGCGTTATGTCCAATATTGTCGCCACCTCTTTTTGCCATATAATGTGAATATAAAAGATAAAGTACAGCAAAGATTATAGCAGGCATAGGAATTATAAAAAAGACACCAAGCATAGCCCAAGGGTGTAGCAATATAAAAGCGAAAACAACCGCAGAAATCGCACCGGAGGCTCCAACTGCTACATAAGCATAATTATCAGCATATTTTTTTAAATCGCTTAATGAACTAATAAATAGCGCACTTATATATAATACAATGTATAGAATAGAGCCACCTGTGGGACCCCAGATTATCCTAAAATCTTTTTCTATCACTTCTCCGAAAAAGTATAAAGTAAGCATATTGAAAAATAGGTGGGTAAAATTGGCATGAACTAAACCATAGGAGAATATCCTATATATTTCTCCTTGTTTGATTTTATATGGAATAAAGCTCAGTTTATAAAACAGTTCTCTATTGTTGAAAGCATAAAGAGATACTATTGTAGTGATGATTATAATTAACCAAGTTATTATCATAGACCTAATTTTTCTTTAATTTTATTTAATGCTTCATTTATTCCGAGAGGATTTTTGCCCCCTGCGGTAGCAAAGAATTTTTGACCGCCTCCACCACCTTGTATTTCTTTTGCAGCTTCTTTTACTAATATGTTGGCGTCTAAATTTTTCTCTTCCACTAAATTATTACTAATCATTACTTCTAACATCGGTTTATTATTGATAACTGTTCCAAGAGCAAGTACAAGATTTTCAATTTCTCCTTTTAATTGATATGCCAAAGATTTAAAGGTTTTGGCATCGTCTATGTCAATTTTTTCGATGATATAATTTATGCCGTTTTTATTTAGGATTGAATTTTTTAGGTTATTTTTTAGTAATTGTAGTTTTTCGCGTTCGAAGTTTTCCAGTTGTTTTTGTATAAGTTTATTTTGTTCCAGTATTTTTTCTACTCTTTTTAGTATATCTTCGGTTTTAAGGATGTTTTTAAGTTTTTTTACAGTATTTTCCAAGTTAAGGACATATTTTTCGGCTTCATATCCTGTGATTGCTTCAATACGTCTAATACCAGCAGCTATTGCGGTTTCCGAGGTAATTTTAAAGAAGCCTATTTCGCCAGTTGCATTTACGTGGGTACCACCGCAGAACTCTATGGAAGGACCGAATTTTATAACTCTGACTTTATCTCCGTATTTTTCACCGAATAGGGCGATTGCCCCCATTTTTATACCTTCGTTGAATGGGAGGTCTCTTTTTTCTTCTCTGGGATAATTTGCACGAATCATTTCATTTACGAGGTTTTCAATTTTATGGATTTCTTCATCTGATAATTTTTGAAAATGTGAGAAGTCAAATCGTAATCGTCTGGGTTCTACAAGAGAACCTCTTTGTTCGACATGAGTACCCAGTATTTTTCTAAGAGAGTAATGTAATAAGTGTGTTGCAGAATGGTTATACATTGTAGCCTTACGGCGTTTTTCATCTACTTCGGCTATAAAATGACCATTTAGATTTTGAGGTATTTTTTCTGTAAGATGAACAATTAAGTTGTTTTCTTTTTTAGTGTCAAGAATTTTTATTTTTTCTTTATCGTTATATATGTATCCAGTATCTCCTATTTGTCCACCTCCTTCCGGATAAAAAGGAGTTAATTGAAATACAAGCTGATAGTATTCTTTATTTTTTATTTTAACTTTGCGGTATCTGGTGATATAGACCTCAGCTTTAAGAGTGTCATATCCGACGAATTGTTCAGTTTTAGCTTCTTTGAGTATTATCCAATCTTCTGTTTGTTGTACACTGCTATTTCTGGAACGTTCTTTTTGCATTTGCATATATTTGTTGTATTCTTCTTGGTTGAGGGTTAGACCTTGTTCTTGAAGTATAAGTTTTGTTAAGTCGAGGGGGAAGCCATAGGTATCGTATAGGGTAAATGCGACTGATCCTGGGATTTGCTTTTTACCTTCGCGTTTAGTTTTTTCAATAACTTTTTGGAGTAATGATATGCCTGTATCTAAGGTTTTTAGGAATAGATTTTCTTCTTCAATTATAACTTTTCTGATAAAGTCGTGTTGTTGAATTAGTTCCGGATATTGTTCACCCATTACTTTGTTTAAGGAAGGTAGAAGTTTATACAGATAAGGTTCTTTTTGGTTTAGGAAAGTAAAAGCATACCTTACAGCACGTCTTAGGATACGACGGATTACATATCCGGCTTTTTCGTTAGAGGGTATTTGACCGTCAGCGATTGAGAATGCTATTGCTCTAATATGATCTGCGCATACTCTCATAGCGATATCTACCTGTTTATCTTCACCGTATTTGAGCCCTGTAATTTTTTCTTGGTCTTTTATAATAGGTTGGAATATATCTGTATCGTAATTTGATTTTTTACCTTGTACAATCATTGTTAATCGTTCAAATCCCATTCCTGTATCTACGTGTTTTTGGGGAAGTTTTTCCAGTGAACCATCTTTTTTTCTATTGAATTGGATAAATACAAGGTTCCATATTTCGATTACTTCTGGGTGGTCTTTGTTTATGAGTTTTTCACCTGGGATTTTTTTTCTTTCTTCTGCATCGCGTAAGTCAATATGTATTTCAGAGCAAGGTCCGCAGGGACCTATATCTCCCATTTCCCAGAAGTTATCTTTTTTACTTCCGAATAGTATTTTATGTTCTGGTAAATATTTTTTCCAAAAGTTTTTGCTTTCTATATCTGCTTCAAGATTAGTTTCTTTATCTCCGCCGAATACCGTAGCATATAGTCTATCCGGATCAATTTTTAGTGTTTTTGTAAGGAATTCCCATGCATAGTCTATTGCTTTTTCTTTGAAATAATCGCCGAAAGACCAATTACCGAGCATTTCAAACATTGTATGGTGATATGTGTCTTTTCCGACTTGTTCTAAATCATTATGTTTTCCGGATACTCTTAGGCATTTTTGGGAGTTTGCCACTCTTTTATATTGAGGTTCTTTAATCCCGAGGAAAATATCTTTGAATTGATTCATTCCTGCATTGGTAAACATCAGTGTAGGATCGTCTTTTCTGACGATAGGAGCTGATGGAACTATTTTATGTCCTTTTGCTTCGAAAAATTCAAAAAAAGCTTTTCTTATTTCGTTTGATGTCATCATGATGAAAATTTTATGCAAATGTATAAAAAATCCCTAAATAACGAAAAGAGTTTTAGTGAAATAGGTTTATAAAGTTAAAAAAGGTAAAAAAATAGTTTTTGTTTAATATAAGTTGTATTTTTGTTTTTCAATCAAAACTAAAAGATATGGGAAAAAAAAGGAGAGGTGTTATAGGCATTCTTACGGGAGGAGGGGATGTTCCCGGACTAAATCCAGCAATTAGGGCTATTACAATACGAGCCAAGCGAGAGGGTTATGATGTTATTGGCATACGTCGTGGTTGGGCAGGTTTAATAGAAATAGATAGAAGCAAAGGAGCTGATAATTCTCATTGTTTTATGTATCTTGATGAGAATATAGTAAATAAAGTAGGTAGAACAGGCGGCACTTTTTTGCATTCCTCTCGTACTCGTCCCAGTAGGGTTCCCAAAGCTCTGGTGCCTGAGCATTTGAAGGATACATATAAAGACGAATATAATGATCTTACCCCGGAGGTATTGAAAAATTTGGAATGGTTGGGAATAGATTATTTGATACCTATTGGAGGT
>CAZWVR010000043.1:0-18150 GCA_964637235.1 uncultured Bacteroidales bacterium
GAATGTTATTGATTTCATAAATATATAAAATTTGTGTAAAAATAAAAATTTCAAGAATTATTTATTTAGCCATTTAGTTGCATTGATTTCGTTATCAAATAATTTTATTTCTATGGAATTAATTTTAATTATTTCTAATAATTGTTTTATTGACAAAACAACGGTGTAATCAGTAGGAAGTATAATTGCTATTTTTTTGATAGGTTTATTTAGTTCTGGAAAAAAATATTTTTTTGCCCAGTGTTGAAATCTCAATGATAGTACAGTTTTAAAGTTGGTTAAATCGTTGAGTATTTTTTTTATTTTATATTTTTTTATATATTTTACAATATTTTGAGCTATTTTTATATATTCATCGTCAGACATAAAAAGGGTTGATTCAGACCATTTTATATATGCAATTTGGGAGTTAGTATCAAAATTTATTACTACGAATTTATTGCGATATATCATTGAGGATTAAAGATTTTTATGCTAAAAAAAGCAATTTTTTCCAAAAAAACAAATAAAAAAGTATTTTTGCAACTAAATATTGAGCTTATGGAACTTCCAAAAACCTATCGTCCAGAGAATATAGAGCAAAAGTGGTATGATTACTGGCTTAATAATGGTTATTTTCATTCAGAACCGGATGAGAGGGAGCCTTATGTAATAGTTATTCCACCCCCTAATGTGACAGGGGTTTTACATATAGGGCATTTTTTGAATAATACGATACAAGACATTCTTATTCGGAGGGCGAGGATGCAAGGTTATAATACATGTTGGGTTCCGGGCACAGATCATGCATCAATAGCGACAGAGGCAAAGGTAGCTAATAAATTAGCTAAACAAGGTATTGACAAACATTCCTTGACCCGTGAACAATTTTTAGAACATGCATGGGAATGGACAAGAGAACATGGAGGTATAATATTAAAACAACTTAGAAAATTAGGCGCATCTTGCGATTGGGAAAGAACAACTTTTACTCTTGATGAACATTATTACAAAAGCGTGATAAAAGTTTTTGTGCAATTATATAACGAAGGATTGATATATAGGGGTTTAAAAATGATAAACTGGGACCCCAAAGCAAAAACTGCTATATCCGACGAAGAAGTAAAATACGAGGAACTGCCCGGAAAATTATATTATGTACGCTACCCAATTGTAGGAGAGAATACATACATAACTATTGCAACTACTCGTCCAGAAACAATATTAGCTGACACAGCTATTTGTGTCAATCCGAATGATCCAAGATACAAACATCTGCACGGTAAAAAAGCTATTGTACCATTGGTAAATAGAGAAGTGCCCATAATTACTGATGAATATGTTGATATGGAATTCGGTACCGGAGCATTAAAAGTAACGCCAGCACATGACCCCAATGACTACGAATTAGGCTTGAAACATAATTTGGAAATTATAGACATTTTCAATGATGATGCTACTCTTAATGAAAAGGCAATATTTTTTGTGGGACAGACTCGTGAACAAGCAGCTAAATCAATTGTGAAGGAATTAGACCGATTGGGACTTATAGAGAAAATAGAGGACTATAAACATAATGTAGGTCTTTCAGAAAGAACGAATGTACCAATAGAACCTCGCCTCTCTGTTCAGTGGTTTCTTAAAATGAAAGAACTTGTAAAGCCAGCTCTTAAAGCTGTATTAGAGGGAGAAATACGTTTTGTACCAGAACATTTTAAAAATACATATAAATATTGGTTGGAGAATATTAGAGACTGGAATATTTCTCGTCAACTTTGGTGGGGACATCGTATACCTGCTTATTATATTAAAAATACAGATGAATTTGTTGTAGCAGAGACCGCAGAGGAAGCTCTCCAATTAGCTAAGAAAAAAACAGGTAATCCTAATCTTACTCTTGCAGATTTGGAACAAGATCCTGATGTTTTGGATACTTGGTTCTCCTCTTGGTTATGGCCTATTGCTGTTTTTAATGGTATCTTGGAGCCAAATAATAAAGAAATTAATTATTATTATCCAACAAGTGTATTAGTCACTGGTCATGATATATTATTTTTCTGGGTCGCAAGAATGATTATAGCTGGATATAAATTCAGAAATAAATACCCCTTCAAGGACGTGTATTTTACTGGACTAATTAGAGATAGCCAAAGGCGCAAAATGTCAAAAAGCTTAGGGAATTCTCCGGATATCTTAGAGCTTATTGAGAAATATGGTGCTGATGGAATGAGAGTTGGAATTATGTTGTGCTCGCCTGCTGGTGGTGATCTTATATATAATGATGAATTGCCAATACAAGGGCGTAATTTTGTAAATAAAATTTGGAATGCGTTCAGATTAGTTGCAGGTTGGCAAGTTCAAGAGGCAAAAGAACAACCTGAATACGCTCAAAAAGCTATTGAATGGTTTGAAAATAAACTTAATAAAACTATTGAAATAGTAGAGCACCAGTTTGAAAATTATAGAATTTCAGAAGCCTTAATGACTTTATATCGTTTGTTTTGGGAGGATTTTGCATCTTGGTATTTAGAAATTGTTAAACCTAAGTACGGAGAAAATATTGATAATCAGACATTAGCAAAAACAAAGGAATTTTTTGAAATTCTTTTGCGTTTACTACATCCATTTATTCCTTTTATAACAGAGGAACTTTGGCAAAGAATATATCCGAGAAAAGACCGGGAGAGTATAGTTATTGCACCTTATCCACAACCAAGTAGCTATGATGAACAAATAATTACTCATTTTGAAAATATTAAAAAAGTTATTTCCAATATAAGGAAAATTAGAAAAGAGAAAAAAATTAAGCAAAATGAAGCGCTATCGCTGAAAATACGAATAATAGAGGGGCAATATAATGATTATTTTGATAGTGTGATTAAAAAATTAGCTTTTATTGATAAAATAGAGAAAATTGAGCAAAAGATTGCAAATGCAGCTGTTTTTGTAGTAAAAAATGTTGAATATTACATTAGTTTAAATATTGATATTCAGGAGGAAATAAAAAAACTTGAAAAAGAACTTGCTTATGCAGAAGGTTTTCTAAATTCTGTATTAAAAAAATTGAATAATCCAAATTTTGTGAATAAGGCTCCTAAAAATGTGGTAGATAAAGAGCGACAAAAACAAAGAGATGCACAGACGCGAATAAAAGCACTTAAAGAACAAATTCATAACTTAAAAATGCAACTTTAACCCCAAAAAATAATCATATTTATAAACCAAAAACTTTTTAAAATGAAACGAATTTTCTTTTTAGCAGTTATTTTATTTCTTAATTTTTATGTGTTTGGAAAAATTATTCCGATTAACGAAGCTCAAAAAGTTGCTCTTAACAAATTTTATGAATTAACAGGAGTATCTCAAAAAGAAGCATTAAGTTTACTTCAAAAGCCTATTATAGTAAACGATGAAAATGGAGAGCCTTTGTATTATGTATTTAATTTTAGTAAAGGTGGGTTTGTAATAGTTTCGGCAGAGGATTTATATTATCCCATTATAGGCTATTCGGATAAGTTTACTTTTAGAAATGATAATCAACCAGCTAATGTGAAATACTGGATGGGACTTTATGCCAAAGATATTAAATACGTTAGGCAACATGGCGAAAAGGCTCCTAATGCCTCAGAATGGAAAAAATATGACGTAGATTTTGATAATTTTAGACCTACTAAATCTAAGAATCAGGTTCTATTAAATACAGCACTATGGGATCAAGGTTGTGGTTGGAATAATTATTGTCCGGAAGATGATGGCGGAGCCTGCGGTCATGTATGGACAGGTTGCGTTGCAACAGCAATGGGTATAATTATGAAATATTGGAATTTCCCGCTTAAAGGTGAGGGCTCCCATAGTTATTATGATTATCCTTATGGAACTCTTTCTGCTAATTTTGGGCAGACTAATTATATGTGGGAACAGATGGATAATACACAACCTACTGATGCCGCAGCACTTTTATTATTTCATACAGGAGTATCTGTAAATATGAATTACAGTCCAGATGGTTCAGGTGCATATAGCTGGGATGCCATAGATGCCTTTAAAAATTATTTCCGTTATAATAACGCAGCTCAGTTATATAATAAAAGCGATTATGACTTAAATACTTGGATAAATATGCTTCGTAATCAATTGGATTTAGGACGAGTTATTTATTATGCAGGTCGTGATGATGATAATGCCGGACATGCTTTTGTTTGTGATGGATATGACGATAGTAATAATTATTTCCATTTTAATTTTGGCTGGAGTGGTTATAATAATGGATTTTATGCTTTGGATGATGTAGGAGGTTTTCATAATAATCAACAAGCTGGTTTAGATATTTATCCTGATGAGGATTATTATCCATACTCTACAAATGGAGCCGAGCTCACAGCAACATTAGATACTAATGATTTGACTGATTTTATTGTTGACTTGTCCTGGAACAATGTTGACGGAGCAGATCATTATGTAGTATATAGAGATTTGGATTCAATAGCCAATGTTAGTACTAATACATACATAGATAATCAAGCAGAACCCGGCGATCATCATTATACAGTACGTACCTATTTTTCAGATGGCTCTGTTGCCTTAGGTAATGATGCTTTTGTAGATGCTACATATAGAGTTACTTTCTACATCAGAGATACCGCCGGAAATATTTTGAGAAATGCTGAGGTAACTTTTAACGGACAAACAAAAACAGCAACTTTTGGAAGTGTAAGCTTTAATGAAGTGCCTTTTGGTTGGAATTATGATTATACAATCTCTCATAGTGATTATCCGACAGTAAGTTCTACTATTCCTGTGCTTTATAAGGATACTCAGATAACAGTTTATATGGGTACACCAGCAGATGTAAAAGTTAATAGTGCTGTAAAAATTTATCCAAATCCAGCTAATAGCTTTATTACTATTAGTGGTACAGAAATACCTACAACAGTAGAGATATATAATTTAAGTGGCAGTTTGCTCAGAAAAATTAAGATTGTAGGCGATAGTCAAATAAATATTTCTGATTTGCCTTCTGGCGTTTATAGTTTGCATTTAGTTAATGAGAAAATGAGTGTTTATCAGAATATTGTTAAAGAGTAAGCTTTATTGAGGTTTTTAAATTGCTTATTTTTAGGGGCTGTCTAAAAAGGCAGTCCCTTTTTTTATTAAAAACATAGGGGCGTCTAAAAAGGCTCCCTCGTTTTTATTTTCTTATAATTTCTTAGCGTGTTATTCTCTTACAATAAAAAATTTTCTATAAATCTCATAAAAAATTACAACATCATTGATTTTTTTGGACAGCCCCCAATGTTTTTGTGAAGTTCAATATTTAGGTTATTAACAAAAATGCACTTTTCCGAAAATTTTATTTTTTAGTTAAATCTGAAAACACTTTTTCTTTATCTTGTTGACGTATTAAATTGCAATATAGGTATCTATCGCCGAAAGCCTCGTCCAGTCTGGCGACGTTTATCCAGAATTTATTTTCTTCTACATAAGGTAGAGGATAAGCAGCTTCTTTACGGGAGTAATTATGTTCCCATGTATCTGCTGTAAGTTCATATTGTGGATGAGGTGCATTTTTCAGGGGATTATCCTGAGAGTCATATTCATTATTTTGGACTTTTTCAATTTCCTTACGGATATTTTTCATTGCTTGCAGAAATTTATCCAATTCATTTTTACTTTCGCTTTCAGTGGGTTCAATCATAAGTGTTCCATGTACTGGGAATGATACAGTGGGAGCATGGAAGCCGTAATCCATAAGACGTTTAGCTATATCTAATTCAGTGATATTTAGGTGATGTTTAAAATCTCTTAAATCCACGATAAATTCGTGAGCTACTCTACCATTTTCTCCTGTATATAGTATTTTGTAATGATTTTTTAGTGCAGAAGCTAAATAATTAGCATTTAATATTGCAATTTGTGTTGCTTTTTTTAGTCCTTCTGCTCCTAAGAGTTTGATATAGGCGTAAGCGATTGTTAGGAGGAGAGCAGATCCATATGGAGCAGCAGCCACGGCACTAATTCCCTGATTACGAATTTTTACAACGGAATGCGTTGGTAGGAGGTCTTTGAGGTGTTCTGCTACTGCAACTGGTCCTACTCCTGGACCACCACCTCCGTGTGGAGAGGAAAAGGTTTTATGTAAATTTAGGTGGCATAAATCGGCGCCTATTTCAGCCGGATTAGTATATCCTATTTGCGCGTTCATATTTGCACCGTCCATATATACTAAACCACCGAAGGAGTGGATAATATCGCACATTTGTTTGATTTTACTCTCAAACACACCGTGTGTTGAGGGATATGTGACCATAAATCCGGCTAATCTATCTTTATATTGCTGAGCTTTTTGTTTTAGGTCATCATAGTCGATGTTTCCGTGTTCATCAGTTTTGATTACGATTATTTCCATACCTGCCATTTTGGCACTTGCAGGATTTGTGCCGTGAGCAGAGGCAGGGATTAGCATTATATTTCTTTGGGGTTGATTATTTTTTTTATGATAAGCACGAATTATCTGCATACCGGTATATTCACCTGCTGCGCCGGAATTTGGCTGAAAGCATACGTCAGCCATTCCTGTTATAGCTTTTATATCTTCTTTAAGTTGATTTATCATTGTTAGATATCCTTCTGCCTGATTTTCAGGTACAAAAGGATGTAAGTTAGAGAATTCCGGCATTGTTAAAGCAAAAAGACTTACAGCAGAATTAAGTTTCATAGTACAGGAACCCAGGGGTATCATAGAATGTGCGAGGGAGATATCTTTTCTTTCCAGTCTTTTTATATATCGCATTAGTTCAGTTTCGGTATGGTATTTTTTAAATACTTCGTGTTGCAGGAAGTCGCTTTTTCTGATTAAGTTTTCAGGTATAATTGTTTTCCTTTTTTCAGGTTCTATTTTTGGGGCATTTTTTTCGATAGCGGTAGCGAATACAGATAATATTTCATTTAGTTCTTGAAATGTAGTGATTTCGTCAATGCTGATTCCTATTGTATTATCGTCGAAGTATCTGAAATTCAATTTATTTTTTAATGCGATATTTTTTATTTTATCTGGATTTATATTTTCAGGAGGTAGTATTTTCAGGGTATCAAAGAATAGTTTATTAAGTTGTTTATATCCTAATTTTTCGAGTTGTTCACTGAGTAATATTGCTTTTGAGTGGATATTTTCTGCTATATTTTTCAGACCGTTTTTTCCGTGATAAACTGCATAGAATGCTGATATAATAGCCATAAGAGCTTGTGCGGTACAAATATTTGATGTAGCTTTTTCTCTACGGATATGTTGTTCTCTTGTTTGGAGTGTCATTCTGTAAGCGAGTTTACCGTTTTTGTCTCTTGTAATTCCGATAATTCGTCCGGGCATTTTACGGATAAATTTTTTTCTTGTAGCGAAATATCCGGTATGAGGACCTCCAAATCCGAGTGGTAATCCAAAGCGTTGAGTAGAGCCTACTACGATATCTGCTCCCCATTCACCCGGTGGAGTAAGTAGAGTTAAAGCTAATAGGTCAGCAATTACAATAACTGATATTTCATTATCTTTTGCTTTTTTAGCGATAGAGCTATAATCTATTACTTCTCCATTATTATTAGGATATTGGATTATAATTGCGTAGATATCGTCTTGTGGTGTAAATTGGTCAATATCGTTTATTATTAAGTTAATGCCCAGAGGTTCGGAGCGGGTTTTTATTACATCAATAATTTGTGGGAAAATATTTTTATCTACAAAGAGGGTTTTAGCATTTCTTTTTTTAGGGCTTTTAATATTAAGTGCCATATTCATAGCTTCTGCTGCGGCTGTTGCGTCGTCGAGCATAGAAGCATTTGCTACCTCCATAGCAGTTAAATCAGTAATCATTGTCTGATATATCAAGAGGGCTTCCAGTCTTCCTTGTGATATTTCTGCTTGATATGGTGTATAGGAAGTGTACCATACAGGATTTTCTAAGATATTGCGTTGAATGACAGGAGGCATCATTGTTCCATAATAACCCATACCAATAAAGCTTCTATAAAGCTTGTTCATACTACCTAAGGAGCGCATTCGTTGTAATAGTTCATATTCGCTTAGTGGTGGTTCAGAAAGTGTAAGTTCCTGTTTAAGTCGGATATTTTCAGGGATTGTTTCATTTATAAGTTCTTCTATTGTACGAACGCCTATTATTTCCAGCATTTGGCGTTCTTCTTCTGGGGTAATGCCGATGTGCCTGTTGATAAATTTATCCGTGAGCATTTTTTTTTTTCAAAACTAAAATTAAAATTTTATCCTGCAATGATTTTAAAATTTTTTTTTAGTAAAAACTGTAACTTTTTATTTATATGCTTAGGGATATAGTAAATATTTACGGCGTAAAGAATCGTAGTTTATTAAATCTTTTTTCCAAGACTTTTCTATTTCTTGTGCGTTTTTACCTTCAAGTATTTGTTTTCTTACTTTATCTGTTCCGCAAAGGAGGTCGAACCAATGTGGACGGCTAAAAAATTTTGCACCCATATTTGAAAGGCGGTAGAATTTTATAATATAGTAAAGTGAAAAATGTACAGTATCGGGATTGATGTTTCTCAGGTCAATTCCATAGCAGGTTTTTCCTTCTTGTATAGGGTTTATCTGCATAGTTTTTATATCGTGGGGTATAAAAGTGAATTTACCGAATTTGGGGTCAGGATAGCCAATAACTTGGAATGGGAATAATGTACCGCGACCTATGCTAAAATTAGTAGCTTCAAATAGGGCTAATGATGGGTATAATCTTATAGCCAGATAGTTTGGTAAGTTTGGAGAAGGTTTTATAGGCGGAATATATTTATAATGGTGCGTATAGTGCCGCATTTTTATGACTGTTAAATTACATTGTAGAGAGTCATTTAACCAATGTTCTCCATTTATCATTAGAGCGAGTTCTCCGGGAGTAAGTCCATAGACAATGGGGATAGGCAGCATACCAACGAATGAGCGAAATTTAGGTTTTAATACAGGTCCTGCGATATAATCGCCATTTGGGTTGGGGCGGTCTAGGACTATAAATGGTTTTTTCCATTTTGCACAGGCATTCATCACTTCATACATAGTGCTTATGTATGTGAAGAAACGTACTCCTACATCTTGGATATCGTAGACTACTACATCTACGTCTTTTAGATCGTCGTATGAAGGTTGTCTTTTTTTTCCAAAAAGTGATATTATTTTGATGTTGTTTATGAGTGTATCTTTAAAGTTTTGTCCTCTATTGAGGGTTCCGGAATAACCATGCTCTGGTGCGAATATTTTTACCACATTTATTCCCAGAGAAATAAGAGTATCTGGCAGGGGGGTGTTGTTTATTCGGGAGGTATTATTGATTACCAATGCAACTTTTTTATTGTAGAGTAATGGCAGGTATTGTTGTAGTCTTTCCGCACCTACGTATAATTTATTAGCTTCTAAATATCCTTCGTCGGGTTTTATTTTTTGCGCCATAGTGCATGATGTTATTAAACTGATAATTAGTAAATTAAGTAATATTTTCATACCATAGACCTTTGAAAAGAATTTTAGCTTCGCCTTTAAGTAAGACATTTGTAAAGATTTTTTTTGAAGGGTTATATACAAAAGATACTTGTAATTGTCCACCTTTTGTTAGAATTTTAATAGGTGGTTTTCTATTGGTTTGCAGATAGTAAGCCAAAGCAGAGGCTACGACCCCTGTGCCACATGAGAGAGTTTCTTTTTCTACGCCTTTTTCATAGGTTCTAACAAAAATTTGTTCTTTTTGTATTTCTACGAAATTTACATTTGTACCTTCTGGTTGAAAATCTTTATGATAGCGGATTTTCCGAGCTTGTGGCAATATGTCAATTTCTTTAAGATTTTTTGTAAATTTGACTATATGAGAGGTACCAGTATCTAAGAAAAATGCTTTTTCAGGTTCCCAGTAGAAAAAATTATTTACATCTGTCATTTGTAGGGTAATGATGTCGTTTATATACGCTGAATGGACGCCGTCGTCTGCTATAAAGGTTGTTTTTTCTTTTATATAACCGAGAAAATGCGCTACTTTAACGATAGCTCTACCGCCATTTCCGCAGAATTTAGCTTTAGTACCGTCTGGATTGAAAAATCTCATTCTAAAATCGTATTTTTCGTCTTTATGGATAAAAAGGATACCGTCTGCACCGATGCCGAAATGTCTATCACATAGTAATTGTATTTGTTTACTATTTAAGCTGATAGGTTCATTAAAAGCGTCAATAATGATGAAATCGTTTCCTGTTGCCTGGGCTTTAAAGAATTGCAGTTTTTTATTCATTCAAGACCTTTTTTTAAGGGGACGAATACAAAGTTTCCGAAATTTTCAGTTTTAAAAGTTTCTTTGTCAAGTTTAATTATTTTTAGCATATTTTGGTAATGTCCTGGGGTGCCTACTGGCGCAACTAATATCCCTCCTATTTTGAGTTGTTTTTTTAGGGGTTCAGGGATATGTTCGGCAGCGGCTGTAATAATTATTTTATCAAAGGGAGCGAAAGCAGGTAATCCTTCATTACCATCGGCATAGAATATTTTGATTTTGTTTTCGTATCCGAGCTTTTGAAATAGTTTTTTTGTTCTGTCGTATAGGGGTTTTATTCGTTCGAGTGTAAAAACTTGTGCACCGAGATAGGCAAGGATAGCAGCTTGATATCCGGAGCCTGTACCTATTTCTAATACTTTATCGTTTGGTTTTATTTCGAGCAGTTGGGTCATAAAAGCTACTGTATAAGGTTGTGATATAGTTTGTCCATATCCAATTGGTACAGGTTCATTATAATATGCGTATTCCCATTGTGTTTTAGGGATAAATTTATGCCGAGGCACTTTTTCAATAGCTTTTAGTATATATTCTGGTATGCCTCGGCGTTTTAGATGTTCTATTAGTTGAGATTGCTCTTTTTCAAATTCTTTTTCCATTCTTTATTGATTGTTATTTTCAATAGGCTGTCCGTCTTTGTCTATTTTAATCATTTTACCGTTTTTATATACCAGAGCTACTCCATTAGCGAAAGCGAAAGCTCTATCGTAGATGAGAGGAATAACAACTCTTCCGTTGATGTCTATATAGCCCCATTTTTTATTTTTTACGACCACAGCTCTTTCGTCTGAAAAGAAGTATATTCTGTCGAACCAATCAGTAATTGGATTGCCTTGTATATCAATAAATGCGAATTTTCCATTTTTTTCCACTTTTGCGATATTATTTTCAAAGTTCCAAGCATTGTCGTATATTGTTGGGATAATAAGTTCTCCTTTTTTATCCAGATAACCCCATTTACCGCCGAGTTTAACCTTTGCTCTGGCATCGGAATAGTCGTATGCGTCCTCATACCAGTTAGATATGAGTTTTCCTTTTGTATTTATGAAAGCGAATTTGCCATTTTTCTCAACTCTGGCGTATCCTTCTTTAAAGGGGTATATTTTTTCGTACCAATCACTTATGATTTTGCCGCTTGTATCTACAAGTGCGAATAAGCCATTTTTAGAAGCTATTGCTAAATTGTTTTTAAAATCTGTGATATCGTCAAATAAGTCAGTTATAAATTCACCTTTTCTGTTGATATAGGCGTATTTTGATTTTGAATTTTGTCTTATTTTGACTTTTGCTCTTCCATTTTTAAAGTCTTCGGCATAATTAAATTTGTAAGGTATTACTAAGCGATTGTTTTTGTTTATATAGCCAAATTTTCCATTTTTTTCTACGGCATGGTAGTCGTCGGGGAATTCTTTCCATTTATCTAATAGTTTACCTTTGTGGTCAATAAAGTTATATTTATCGCCTTTTATGACCATAGCTTTTCCGTTTCGGAAGGAGCGAGCATCATTATATGGAACTTTGAGTACGATCTCTCCGGCTGTATTTATATAAGCACAATCCCAAACTGTAATTTTAATGGGTTTTTCAGTATGACCGTATCCCCAGTCTAAGCGTATTGATTTGTCTTTTGGATATACAGAAGGGTCTTTAAGTACTCCATTAGTGTCGATGTACATAATTCTGGGGTTATTTTTTACGAGAGCGACGCCTTCGGAGAAGTTTTCAGCGTAGTCGTATTTAGCGGGGATAACTCTTTTTCCATTTATAGTTTCAAAGCCGTATTTTGAGCCAATTTTAACAACTATTAGCCCCTGAGGCGGTTCTTTAAAGTAATATTGTTTTCTATCGAACCAGCCGAGGAAAACTTTTCCGTTTTTATCTATGTATGCAGTTTTGTTATTTTTAATCACAGCAGCCAATCCGGCATTAAAAGGTGAGGCATAATCAAATTCAAAGTCTGTAATTTTCGTGCCGTCCTTTTTGATGTATCCGAATTTACCATTTTTCATTGCTATTGCTATGCCTTCTGTAAATGTAGTTAATGAATCGTAAAATTCGCTTTGGAAAAATTTTGTTGTATTATAAAAAGCAACTTTTCCGTTTTCATGAATGAATATAATATCGTCAATTACATCTGAGACGTTGTCGTACCAACCTATTACCATTGCTCCGATATTGTTTAGATATGCATATTTGCCGTTTTTTTCTACTTTTAGATATCCATTTTTAAACTGATATATTTTGTCAAACCATTGGGTTATTAGATAACCTGTATTATTGACAATTCCATATTTTCCGTATTTTTCAACTTTGTATAGACCATAACCTATTGGTTCAATACTATTATACCATTTTCCTATAAAACGTCCGTTTTTATCTATGAAGCCATAATTACCGAGTTTTTCTACTATGGCGCATTCTCCTTGAAAGTCGTGAATAACTTCATACCAATCTGAAATTTTTTCACCTTTTTTATTTATCAACGCCCAGAAATGTCCATTGCTAATTTGTCCATAGCCATTTTTAAAATCTTTTGCTTTTATAAATTCGTAAGGGATGACTAATTTGCCGTTTTTGTCAATATAACCATATTTACCATTGCGACCTTTTATCACGTGGTAGTCGTCTTCTAAGGGTTTCCAATCACCTAAAAGGAAGCCACTTTTAGATATATAATTGTATTTATCTCCGTTTATGACTTTTGCTTTACCATTTTTAAATGAATATGCATCTGTGTATGGGAGTTCTAATACCATATTGCCTCTGGAACTTATAAACCCGCAGTCCCATACTTTTACTATTACAGGTAATCCGGTATGATATTCTCCTAAATCGTGCCTAAAAAATGGTGAGCCGTCGTATTTATCTAAGTCGTATAAAGTCCCGGAGGTATCTATCAGTTTATATTTAGGATTATTTTTTACCAGAGCCAAACCACCGGAGAATGGTTCGGCATAGTCATATTTACAGGGGATTATAGTATCTCCTGTTTCGTCAACGAAACCATATTTACCTGCTGAATTTTGAACCAAACGTAATTCTTGTGAAAAGGAAAACCCCAAAAGCAGAAAATAAAATATAAAAAAGTTAATTGATAATTTTTTCATATTTCAAGATTTAAATTTGTTTTTCTAAAAAAAGAAAATTTTTTTGCATTTTAAAAAAAAAGTAATGAAAAAATTAGGTATTTTGTTAATTATTTGTTTTTCAGTCATTTATTTTAATTGCAAAGATAATAAAAAAGACGAATATAACTTAAAAAATAAAAAAAATAATTTGACCACTCAAAATTTTAAAGGCAAAATATTCATAAAGCTTGCAAAAGACACCTTACATTGTGGAGATACTTTACATGTTAAGTATAAGATACAGGCTTCTGTGCCAATAGATAGTGTGTTTTTTTATGTAGGAACAAAAACTAATGTTTTATACGATACAATAGGCGATTACATTTTAAGTACAAAGGATTTACCAGTTGGTGTTATCAGTATTAAAGTATATGCATACAGTAAAGATAAATATATTTCTGCCACTAAAAAATTTTTGCTTCTTTCAGATATAATTCCCACAAAATATAAATATAAAGTTATTAAGACTTATCCGCATGATCCTGAGGCTTATACGCAAGGATTGATATATGAAAATGGTATATTTTATGAGTCTACTGGTTTAGAGACGAAATCGTCAATACGTAAAGTTAAAGTAGAAACAGGGGAAGTTATATATAGCCATGAGATGCCTGAAAATATATTTGGCGAGGGGATTGCAATTATTGGAGATAGACTTTATCAAATAACATGGCGAAATCATATTGCATTTGTTTATAATAAAAATAGTTTTGAAGAGCTTGACAAGTTTACATATAGTACAGAAGGCTGGGGGCTTACCACTGATGGTAATGTTCTATATATGTCTGACGGTACTAATAAAATATATGTAAGGGATCCGCATACATTTGGAATTATTCGCACAATAGAGGTTTATGATAATCAGAAGGCTATACCTTTACTAAACGAGTTGGAGTATATAAATGGAAAAATTTGGGCTAATGTATATACCAAAGATTATATTGTTATTATAAATCCTCAGAACGGTAAGGTAGAGGGAGTTTTGGATTGTAAAGGAATTTTAAAGAAGAAATACAGAACACCAAAGACAGACGTTCTTAATGGGATTGCTTATGATATTAAAAACAAAAGAATATTTATAACTGGCAAAAATTGGTCTAAGCTTTTTCAAATAGCAATTGAAAGAAAATAGTTTTTTGGTTGGTGAGAAAATTTTATATTTGCAGCCCAAAATTTTATTTATGAGTGACAAATTATATGATACAGTGGAGGAGTTAGGGCAATTACAAAATTTACTTAAAAAGGAGAAGGCTCTTGTAGTATATTTTTCTCACGAGCAATGTAATGTATGTAAAGTTTTAAAGCCCAAAGTTGCACAGATGTTAAAAAAGCACTTTCCGAAAGTAAAAATGGTATATGCTGATACTATGAAAAGCCCTGAGATAGCTGGCCAGAATCGTATTTTTGCAGTGCCTACAATAGTTGGTTTTATAGAAGGAAAAGAATATTTTAGAAAAAGCCGCAGTATAGGAATAAATGAACTTGCTCAAATTATAGAACGCCCTTATCAGATGTTGTTTGAGGAAAATTAAGTTTAGGCAAACTAAAACCTTGAATATCGATAAAATCTGTTTGTAAATGTATTTTAAATTACTCACTCTAAAAAGATAAGGCTATAAAAATCAAGGCATTAGGCTGATATTTTGGGGATATGATTTTTAGTCATTTTTTATTCTCTTGTTCTTGTTGAAATTTTTTTTTCAAAGCTTTTAGATTTGGTAGATACATTAGAAAAAATAGTAAGATTATTCCATTTAAGTACCAGTATTCGGTTTTATAGATGAATAACATCGTTGCATTTACGAATATTGCAGCTATTAACAATGAAACTATTCGGATAGTGTCGTATTTATGATGTAGTTTTAAAAAAGTTTCCCATTTGTATTTAGTGATATTTTTGATTACTTTTTTTTCGTAAAGCGTATAGGGAACTATAATTGCTGTAAATAGTATTATTGGGGTAAGATATAAGAGCAAGGAGGTAGAGTTTGCTATATTTGGGAGTTTTAGTTTGATTTTTAAGATATAAACGATTAAGGCTAATAATAGAGAGAACATAAAGGAAATTATAAAAGTTTTGTTAATATTTTTCGTTGTTTGTTTCATTATTTAATTTTAATAAGTGTACCGTTTTCAGTTTTCCATAAAGAATATTCAAATGTTGTAATTGAAGGGGGTTCGTGGGTTACTATTATTATAGCAGTGTTTTTATCTTTGAGTTTGTAAATTTTTTCGAGGATATTGTTTGCCGTTTCTTTATCCAGATTATTTGTAGGTTCGTCAGCCAGAATTATTTTAGGTTCTGTTATGATAGCCCTTGCAATAGCGAGGTTTTGTTTTTGTCCACCAGATAATTCGTAGGGATATTTATCTTTTTGATCGTAAAGTGATAGGCTTTTTAGAATATTTTCGATTTTATTGTTTACGATTTTAATATCAGAGATACCGATAGCATTTAAGACGAATTGTAAGTTTTCTTTTACAGTTTTATCGTTTAGGAAATAGAAATCTTGAAAGATATAGCCTATTTGTCGTCTTAGGCGATGAATAGTCCAGATTGAAGTTTTTTTCAGATTATAGTTTAATACTTGCGCTTTGCGTCCTATGGGTTTAATTTGGGCATAAATTGATTTTAGGAAAGTAGTTTTACCAGTTCCTATTTTACCTGTTATAAAAGCTATTTCACCCCTGTTGAGGTCAAAATTGATCTTAGAGAGTACAGTATGTTTTCCGTAGTTTAGTTTTATATCTTTATATTCGATTACTTTGTTAGTCATTGTTCAGATTGTATATTTTATTGTAATCAGCGTTTTTGATTTTGTTAATTACTTTTTGTGGATTTTCAATAGGTAATTTTGGGATATATTTTTCAATGTCAAGCAGTCTAAAATGAGCTATTAGAGCGTAATTATCATCTCGGATTTGGACGAAATCTGGTATAAATTTAGTTCCTTTTGTTTTAAGAAAAACCATATGCAATATTTTTTCAAATTTACGGAATAAAAATTTTATTTACAAAATAAAGGGATTAAAGTGGATAGAGAGTAGAGCGGCAGACGGGATTCGAACCCGCGACCCTCAGCTTGGGAAGCTGATGCTCTGCCAGCTGAGCTACTGCCGCATATAAGCCACCTAAGGGACTCGAACCCTTGACCTGCTCATTACGAGTGAGCTGCTCTACCAACTGAGCTAAGGTGGCAAGTGTCCGCAAAATTACAAAAAATTCTTTTATGAATTCAATAGTTCAAAAGTATTTTTTTCCGGGTTATATTTCAGATTGTGTTCTTTGAGAGTTTGATGGAACTTATCTAATGTAAGTTTACCGGTTCTCCATAGTTTTAGTTCTTTATCATAGCGTTTTAGTTGCAGCAATAGCCATTTTATTTCCTCATCGTTGAGGGAGTTAAGGTCTAATTTTTCCAGGGTATCCGATGAGGTTAAGCTATGGATGTCTTTGAGGCTTTCCTCAAATAAGTTAGTTATGCCTTTTTTGAAGCTTTTTTTAGCCATATTTTATTGTTTTTCGTGTCTTTGGATAAATTCTTCGGTTAATTTGGCGTAATCTTGTGCGCCATTTGATTTAGGGTTATATCGGAATATATCTTTACCTTCTGTTGGGGCTTCTGCTAATGCGATATTTTCTCGTATTTTAGTTTCGTAAACTTTTTCTTGAAAATAGGTTTTTATAGTTTCTTCGACGTCTCTGTGTAAGATTTTTCTTTTGTCGTAGAGTGTTATTATAACGCCTGAAATTTCGAGACTCGGATTTATACGGCGTTTCACTTTGTTTATAACTTCCAAAATTTTTGTAAGACCTTTAATTGCTAAGAAATGTGCTTGGATAGGTATTATTACTTCTTTGGCAGCAGTAAATGAGTTTAATGTAAGTAGTCCCAAAGAAGGCGGACAATCTATAAAGATATAATCATAATTATCTTGCACAGGTTCTAAAACTTCTGACAAGAGGAATTCCCGACCGGCTTCTGAGTTAAGTTCCATTTCTGCGCCTGCCAAATCTATTGACGAGGCTATAATATCTAAATTTTCGTATATATTTATTGGTTGAATTTCTTTTTCTCCTTTAAGTGCTTGATATATTGTACTTTCAGGCTTAGTTATTCCAAAACTTTGGGTTAAATTTGCTTGTGGATCTATATCAACTAAAAGAATTTTCCTTCCGACGTTTGCTAAACCAGCTCCTAAGTTAACAGTAGTTGTAGTTTTTCCTACACCTCCTTTATGATTGCTTATTGATATAATCAAGCCCATAGACAAATTTTTATCAAAAGTATTTTTTTTTTTGCAAAAAAACAAATACTAACTAATAGTCTTTAATGTGATTGAAAGCGGGATTGAATTTTGGTTGTTGATAAATGATATTAGTTTATTTCCATAATTGAAGGTATATGATACTTGTAGTATCAAAGCCGTTATTGATGGCTTTATTTAGAAAGAATGAAGCAGAGTCAGTATTTTTTTTGTTTTTATAATAGAGGGCTCTGAAAAATTCCATATCTGGATTGTTTGGTTCTAAAAGTTTATATATTGTTAAAGCTTTTTTTAGTTTTGTTTGATTATTTGCATAAGCATATTGTTTAGTTTTTTCATATGCAAGGATACCTAAGAAGCCTTTGATTCTGCTATACATTGCAACAAAGTCAGGATCTTTTGTTGTTGTGATTTTTTTATGGAGGTTTTCTATTTCTATTTTC
>CAZWVR010000044.1:0-17729 GCA_964637235.1 uncultured Bacteroidales bacterium
ACAAATTCCCTTTTGAGAAAGATAGCGATAAAGAATAATATTTTTAGGGCGTGCCCCGAGCCTTCGGCTCGGGTCGGGTGCTTCGCTTATATTCGGCTGTTGCTCGCAGGTGGCACTATTTCGCACGGCTCGGTAAGGCAAGCGGCAGCAGGCTGACGCCTGTCAGCACGCCTGCCTATGCCTCGCCGTGCTTTGTGGTGCGTGGGGCTTCGCTATCCGCTCAGCCTCCGCCCACAAAGTGCCACAAACTGCTCGCCTTAGCCTCATACCACTTCGCCCCCTCACGCACCAAAATTCACCTTTTGAAAAAGGAAACTCAGGGAACTGCCAATTTACCAAAGGCAATTTCTCCAAAGTCTTTTCAGTTCAGCTGAAGCTACTTTGTCCTTACGGACTGGTTTGTGGCTAATGCCACAATCCCAAACAATACAATCCTGAGCTATCCTGCATCATCTCTGACGGGATTTTTACTAAATTATATCTTTCCATTAAAATAATTACCAATGAATTGATGGAGGCGGAAGGAAATAAACATTCAAAGATTTAATAAAAACATAGTCTTTATAATCTGTCAATTTGAAAATAATTTTGTTTTCACCATAGAATAGTCTAACAGGAGCTACAAAAAAATAATTACAACCGAGCGTGTCAATTTTTTTAAATCGCGTTATACGTAATACAGAATCTCTATTAACGTAAATATCAATATGCTTTGGCGGTTTAAAACTTTTTATGCAGCCTCTAATACTGATGGTATCAATTGTTACGGTCAATATATTTTTCAAAGGAGATAAAAATCGCAACCTTGTGTATTCTAAGCTTTTAAATTTTGCAATTGCAAAGTTCCAGCCATTTTGTTTGCTGTATGTAGTTGCCAAGACATATATACCGTTATCCTTAGCTTCTACCACAGAAGCTACATAATCATTACTCTTACGTGTAAATATTTTTTCCCATACTATTTTACCGTGAGGACTAAATTTTATAAGAGCTGCATTATAATTAAATTCACCGTCATATTTTATTGTATATGCTAAAAGATAACCATCGTCAAAAGTATTTATAATTTTACGAGGATAACAAATAGCATTTTTTTCAATTTCTCGTTTCCACAATCGTATATTAAGTGAATCATATTTAATAACAGCTATATTATTGAGTTCTCCAATAGTATCAGGAATATAATCCAATGCTAAAACAAATGAGGTATCTTTGGTACCTATCACTGTTGTAGCTTCTGACCATTTATAATCTTTTATTTCTGAGTAGATAATATCATTTATATTTTTGTCAGTTCGATAAAATGCGGCTCTTCGTAATGCGCCTTTTTGATAAGATGTAAATCCCACAAATATTAAACTTGAATCAGGCAATTGAGTTACATCGTAAATTTTATCCTCATAGGGAGAACCAAATTGTGCATCTCGAATAAAAAAACCAATACTATCTGTTTCTAAAATATACCAATCAGCATCAGAATTTATACTATCTTTTTTATAACCTCCAATTACAAAATTGCCATCAAAAGTTTGCAAAGCACATGTAGGGTAAATATTTTCATTGAAAGTATATAGTCGTTCCCAAATTTTATGACCTCCTGCATCAAGTCTTAAAAGCCACAAATTACTATTAGAATGCTCCTTTTCTTTGACTTCTGAAACAACAAGCAAACCTTTATCTTTTGTTTCAATAACTCTCTGCGGATATATAAAAGGATAGCCATAATACTTTTTAGACCAGATATTTTGTCCCTGTGCAGTTATTTTTATAAGCCATAAAGCATCTGTGTATCCTTTTTTTTGCCCGAGAATAATAAAATTGCCATCATAGGTTTGAATGATATCCGAAGCTGTTTCTGAAAGATCATTACCGATATATCTATCCCATTGAAATATATATTGAGCAAAGCCTTCCGATATACCTAAAAAAAATAGAAATATGTAAAATAATAACCTCATCAGAACAATATATCGTAAAAAAATTGCAACCTTAATGCCAAAGTTTTTTCTACATACTTTTTTAGCAACATATTTGCCTGCAAAAATTATCGATACGTATAACTCAAATTGATTTATTTGGAGAGCTTGCCTTAGTGATAAACACTTATCTATTAGGTATCATAGACAAGAATTTAATCATTGATTTTAAACTTAAAAACTCAATTATTGCCTTTTGTGGCATTTAAGGAATATAAAGAAATTTTACTAAAAACTGATTTATAAGCAGATAACTATTCCATTAGATACTTTTTAGAAGTATTCTGCCAACCAGCGTCAGATTTATAGTCAACAAAATAAATTACTAAATCAGCATCAGATTTATAATCAACAAAATAGATTGTTTTATCAGCATCAGATTTGTAATCAACAAAATACCATAAACCATTATTACCGTCTGCGTCAGATTTATAATCTACTTTGTAAACACATAAATCTGCATCAGATTTATAATCAGTAATATAAACTTTTACATCTGCATCAGATTTATAATCAACTACATAAACTTTTTGAGCATTACTTTTTGTTAAAAAAGATAAAAGGAATATTAAAACCAGTATAAAAAACTTCTTGCTCATAGTTTTTTTCTCAAAGTTAGCTAATTTTTCTCAAATTTTCGTTTTTTAACCAATAAAAAGCAACATTTTATAAAAAAGCGTATTTTTGTAGAAAAACTTTTTATGCGGTTAATTTTTTTCACAATTACATTTTTTACGATTTTTTTTTCACAGGAGATTTTTGCCCAAAAAAATATAGAACATCTTATTGATACTACTAATAAAATCCTTACAGTAAACCCTTCGGAAGCCCAGAAAAAAGCTCGTGCAATAATTTATTATTCTAAAAAAAATAATAAAGATAAAATTTACGCCAGAGGGCTTGAATTACTGGGGAAAGCTAAATATTACCTTTCTGAGTACGATAGTGCTATATTCTTTTTACAAAAAGCCGATAGTCTGTTTATAGTTCTTGGCAATCAAACAAAAAATGCCGAAATCTTAGAAAAAATAGGTTCTTGTTATTATAGCGGTAAAGCAGAATACGATAAAGCTATGAAATATTACTTAAAATCATTTGATATACGAGATAAAATACAAGATACCCTGGGCATTGCCTATTTACTTAATAATATTGCTAATATTTATTACAAACAAAACCTCCGGGATAAAGCTCGCCAAACATATAAACAAGCGCTTTTATATGCTAAACATACAAAAGATAAAAAAATTTATTCCATAATACTTAATAACCTCGGCGCAGAATATGCCTATATAAAGGAATATGATACTGCATTGTTCTATTACTTTAAAGCATTAGAGCTAAAAAAACAACTTGATAATCCTATTAGTCTCGCTGTTACTTATGGAAGTATAGGCAGTATATATAAAAGTATGGGCAAACTCTCAGAAGCAGAAAAATATTATCAAACTGCTCTGAAAATATTAAGAACTAAAAACAAATATTATTATGCAGTGATACTCAACAAATTAGCTGATATATACATAAAAGAAAATAAATATACCCAAGCTATTGATACCTTAAACCAAGCATTGCAAATTGCAAATCAAATAAATGTACTTTTAATTAAAGAAAAAGCATACAAAAAACTCGCCCATATATATGAACTTAAACATGACTATAAAAAAGCTTATAAATTTTTGCTTATCTATACCAATATTCATGATACCCTATTTAATCAACAACGAGATAAAGTAATCAATGAACTAAGACTTAAATATGAAACAGATAAACAGCTGAAAGAAAATGAATTACTAAAAAAGAAAAATGAAATAAAAGAACTCCAAATTACAAAACAAAGAATTAAACTTAGATTAGCAATAGCTCTGGTATTTGTATTTTTTACTTTAACACTGCTATTTTTAGTCAGATATAGATATAAACAAAAATTTGCTAAATTATTAGAACTCAAAAATGAAGAATTAGCAGAAATAAACCGAAAACTTATTGAATCAGAACAGAAATTAAAAAAAGAAATTCAAACAAAAAACAAGTTCTTTTCTATAATAGGACACGATATACGTAATCCTTTAAGTGCCTTACCCCTTGTGACGGAAAATCTTGAAAACAATTTCGAACAATTGCCTGAGGATAAGAAAAAATATTACATTTCTAGTATCAATAAAACTATTCAAAATCTGTTGTATCTGGTTGAAAATCTATTGACTTGGGCAAAAGCTCAATCAGGTAGATTTCAAATAAATAAATCAGAGTTCAATTTACATCAATTAGTGCAGGAAAATATCAATTTGTTTATGTTAGAAATTCAAAAGAAAGAGCTTAATGTAGTAAATAACATACCAAAGGATATCATTGTTAATTCGGATATAAATATAATCAACACTGTGATTCGTAATTTGCTTTCAAATGCTATAAAATTTACACCGATTGGGGGAAGCATAATTTTTGATATAAAATCCGATAATGATAAATATATCGTCTCAATTCGAGATACAGGCATAGGAATAAGCAAACAAGATATAAAAAAACTATTCAGAATTGACGTAGATGCAAAAAAAATAGGTAATTCTTCTGAAAAAGGAACAGGACTGGGACTAATTATTATTAAGGAATTTCTGAATATACTCGGTGAGGATATCAATGTAGAAAGCACCGAAGGACAAGGCTCAGTATTTTCGTTTACTATTAAAAAATAAAAAATATGAAACCAAAAAAAATCATTATAGCCGATGACCATCAAATAGTAAGAGACGGTATCAATGTTTTACTTTCGGCACATTCCGATGAATTTCTCGTAGTAGCAGAAGCTCTAAATGGTAAAGAAGTCATTGAAATGACAAAAAAATATAAACCGGATATCATTATTATGGATATTTCAATGCCTGTAATCAATGGACTGGAAGCTACAAAAATTATCTCTGAAAAATTCCCTGATACTAAAATTTTGATATTCTCCTCTTATGCTATGGACGACAACGTTATAACTGCCTTGCAATATGGTGCAAAAGGTGTATTGCCAAAAAATACTATTCGCCAAGAATTGCTGGAAGCATTACGGAAAGTCGCTAATAATGAAGAATTTATAAGTAAATACATACCTTATGCGCGTATCCTAAAAAACTTTTCTGAAAAACAAAAAAATAAACAACAACAAGATGAAATAAAAAATAAATTAACCCCAAGAGAATTTGAAATCTTAAAACTCGTAGTAGAAGGTGCTTCTAATAAAGAAATAGCCGAAAAACTTTTTATAAGCACACGAACCGTGGAAAAACATAAAAGCAATATTCTCAATAAATTGAATCTAAAATCTACTGTGGATTTGGTAAAGTTTGCTATAAAACATAAAATTATTGATATTGAATAAGTTAAATATGATATCTAAGAACTAACGGGCTTATATTCATCTAAATTTTGCAGCTCTGTTATCTTTTTTAAAACTTTTACTTTTTCATTACCTTTTTCGTATTCTACAATAATATAACAGCAATACTGAGAAAAATCTGTTTCTTTTTCTATTTTATGGGGTATATTCTCTAAAAGCTCTAAAATATCTTGTATATTTGTTAATAATTCCTCCCAAGTATCAGCAGCAGTCATATAAGAAGTATCTTCAATATTTATTGCTGAATAACCGACATTTTCCCTTATAATACCGAAAATAAAATGAGACTTCTGCATAAGAATTTAAAATTCAGATACTAATAGCAAGTTATAATGCAAAATGCCGAGCTTTGAGGCTCGGCACCAGCACCCCCACGGGGACTCGAACCCCGGTTCCCAGACTGAGAATCTGGTGTCCTAGGCCACTAGACGATGGGGGCAATTCCGCCGCAAAATTATATATTTAAAATGAAAAATACAAAGTAAGATATCAAAAATTTGCAAGTATCTCTGAAATATGAATAGCTTTTATAGGCAGCTTATTTTTTTCTATGAAACCTTTTATATTCATCAAGCATGAGGCTTCGGTGCTAACAATAAAATCAGCTTCTGTTTCCAAAGCGCTTTTTACTTTTTTCTCAACTATTGATGTTGAAATATGCGGCATTTTTACAGAAAAAGTACCGCCAAAACCGCAACAGGTTTCAGCTTCTTTCATTTCCATAAGTCTTAATCCCTTTACATTCCGCAAAAGTATTCTTGGTTCTTTTTTTATCCCATATTCTCTTAAAGCTGTACAAGAATCGTGATAGGTAATGACATAAGGGAAATAAGCGCCTAAATCACTGACATTTAAATAGTTGACTAAAAAATCTGTTAATTCAAACATTTTTGATTTTAAGCTATTGAATATTTCCAATTCTGCGGTATTTTTTAGTATTTTGGCGTAATGTCGTTTGATAAAACCAATACAAGAGGCTACTGGTGAGATAATCAACTGTGAGTTGCTAAAATCTATTAGAAATTTTTTAGCCAATTTATATGCTTCCTTACGATACCCAGCATTGAAAGCAGGTTGCCCACAACAGGTCTGATTAGGATTTATATAAATATCAAAACCAAACTTTGTCAGTATTTTAACTGTATTTTGCGCTATTTTAGGGAAAAATTGATCTACAAAGCAAGGTATAAAAAGAGATATTTTAGTATTGCTCATTTTCATTTGGGAAATCACCAGATTTTACATCTTCAATGTATTGTTTTACAGATTTAAGTATTTCATCGTGCAAATTATTATACCTGCGTAGGAAACGAGGTGAGAATTCCGTTGTTATTCCGAGCATATCATGCACAACGAGTACTTGTCCGTCAACGCTCCCGCCAGCTCCTATTCCTATTACTGGGATTTTCAGCATTTTCGCTACTTCTGCACCGAGTTTAGCAGGTATTTTTTCCAATACCAATGCAAAAATTCCTGTTTTTTCAAGTAGCTTAGCATCTTCTCTAAGTTTATCAGCCTCTTCTTTTGATGTCGCCCTTACAGTATAAGTTCCAAATTTATATATTGATTGTGGTGTAAGCCCCAGATGTCCCATAACTGGAATACCAGCTGTAAGTATTCTTTCAACAGATTCAACTATTTCACTTCCTCCTTCCATTTTGATAGCATGAGCTCCTGTTTCCTTCATAATTCTTATAGCAGATGACAATGCAAGTTTAGAATTGCCTTGATATGTACCAAATGGCATATCTACTACAACCATCGCTCTTTTGACTGCTCTAACCACCGACGAAGCATGATAAATCATTTCATCTAAGGTTATAGGAAGCGTTGTTTCATATCCTGCCATAACATTTGCTGCGGAATCGCCGACTAATATAACATCTATACCTGCTTCATCTAAAATCTTCGCAGTGGAATAGTCGTATGCGGTTAGCATAGAAATCTTTTCACCTTGATCTTTCATATTTTGCAGAACATGTGTTGTTATTTTTTTAGGTTTTTTATTTTTTTCCATCTTAATTTTTTTATGACCCATACAAAAGTGTATTTTTTTTATGATAAAGTCAAATTTATATTGCAATAAATTAAATTTTATTTTTCTTTGCATAAACTATGATATCTCTAAAATTGAGGTCATTAAGAAAATTAGTTAAAATATTGATTTTCAAGTAAAAATCCGTTTTAATAAAAAACTCAATAAGTTTTTAATATTTTTTAAAACAAATTGTGATGAAATTAACAAAAAAGAAACTTAAAAAATATGCACTTGAAATTTTTAAAGATAATCCAAATCAAGCTTTCAATTATAAACAAATAGCTGGCAAACTTGGCTTAAACTCTAAACACAAACGAAGACTTCTGATATCCGTCCTCGATGAACTATTAAAAGAAGGTAAACTTCAAGAGGAAAAAAAAGGTAAGTATCGTTATAGAAAACTCAAACGCTATGCAGTAGGACGTTTAGAATTCTCCACTCCTTGGGAAGCGTATGTATATTGTAAAGAACTGGACGAAAATGTATATATCCCACTTTCAAATATAGACCACGCAATAGTTGGGGATAAAGTAGAAGTATTCATATATGCCAAAAGAAAAAAATCACGACTAATTGGCGAAGTGGTCAAAGTGCTGGAACGTAGCGATAAGTTAATTGTCGGTACCTTAAAGGTTAGTGATAATTTTGCATTTTTATTAGTTGACCACAAATTTATGCCTTTTGATATATTCATCCCACTGCAAAAGCTCAACGGGGGCAAAAGTGGAGATAAAGCTGTTGTAAAGATTACAGATTGGCCAGAAGGAGCAAAAAATCCAGTAGGAAAAGTAGTTGATATTTTAGGTCATACAGGTACACATAACGCCGAGATGAATGCAATACTACTGGAATTCGATTTACCTTATAAATTTCCTGAAAATGTGGAAGCTGCGGCTAAACAAATACATCGTAAAATACCTAAGCAAGAATATGAAAAAAGACGTGACTTCCGAAATATTTTAACCTTTACAATAGACCCAGCAGATGCTAAGGATTTCGACGACGCTTTAAGTTTTAGGCAAATTAGCGAAAATAAATACGAAGTAGGCGTACATATCGCAGATGTAACCTATTATGTAAAAGAAAAAAGTATTATTGACAAAGAAGCAGAAAAACGCGGCACTTCCGTATATTTAGTTGATAGAGTTGTTCCAATGCTCCCAGAGACACTATCAAACGATATCTGCTCTTTAAACCCTAATACCGAAAAATTGACTTTTTCAGTCGTTTTTACGATTGATATAAATGGGAAGCTTTATAAAAGATGGATTGGAGAAACTATTATCAAATCTGATCGCCGTTTTAATTACGATGAAGTACAAAAAATATTAGATACTGGAAAAGGCGATTACGCTAAACAACTGAAAATCCTTAACACTATTGCTCAAAATTTACGCAAAAAACGAATTGACAATGGTGCTTTAATTTTTGATAAATTAGAATTAAAATTCAAACTTGATAAAAACGGTAAACCACTGGAAATCTACTATAAAACCTCACGCCAAGCTGAACAACTTATAGAGGAATTTATGCTACTGGCTAATCGAAAAATTGCAGAAGCCATCGGAAAAGTACGTGGCGATAAAAAACCTAAAACTTTCGTTTATAGAGTGCACGACGAACCCGATTATGATAAACTGGTCTCATTTAAAAATTTCATTGAAAAATTCGGATATAAAATTGTCCTTAAAAGCCCAAAAACTATTGCTAAATCGCTAAATAAAATTTTTATGGAGCTTAACAATAGACCTGAAAAAAATGTAATAGCGAATTATGCTGTTAGATCAATGGCTCGGGCGGTATATTCTACGGATAACATCGGGCATTTTGGACTGGCATTTGATTACTACACACATTTCACATCTCCTATAAGACGCTATCCGGATATGATGGTGCATAGATTAGTAAAACGTTATTTACTCAAAAAACAACCTTCTGTTGATAAAGAAAAATACGAAGAGAGATGTAAATATGCCTCTGAACGCGAACAACTCGCTATGAACGCAGAATGGGCTTCAATAAAATATAAAGCAGTAGAATTTATGTCCGATAAAATCGGCAAAATCTTTGACGGCTTAATATCTGGTATAACAGATTGGGCTATGTATGTGGAAATTATGAAATACAAAATAGAAGGCACTGTCCTCCTTAGAAATATTGAAGAAGATTTTTATAGCTTTGATGAACTGAATTATCGACTTATTGGATTATATACCAATAAAATATATCAAATCGGTGATAAAGTACGAGTGCAAATAATACGCGCTGATATTGAAAAACGTCAATTAGACCTAAAATTATTAAGTTAAAAATCAAATAGTTATGCGTAAAATTAAAGATTTTGTTATTAAAAATTTTGCTACTCTCGAAACAATATTTTCAATCGCATTAGCTATTTCATTATGGCTGTTAGTATATAAACAAAATTACTATAAAACTGCAATTACTCTTAGTGTTTTGCTTTTGGCTCTGATTTATCTATTTAAAAGCCTCCAAAGGTGCGAAAAATTATCATATATAATTGATTGGCTATCTATTCGACAACAATGGCTCTCTTATGCTATTCTTATCTTAGCCATAGGCTCAAAATTGACTTTTAACGGTAATAATGCCTTGCTAATTGTCGGAGTACTAATGAATATCATATCTATGGCAATCCTAACCTATCTATTCGCAAAACGAAAAATAGAGTTTAAACTTGAATATTACATCCGTGCCGTAATATTCCTTTTTCTAAGTTATTATGCTTTTAATTTTTAAAATCTAAGCTTATGGAAAAATTTAATGTTCAAGAATTCAATAAAATTTTTGAGCGTGCAATCAAAGATTATCATATTCTTGATGACATTAATCAACAAATGAAAAATCCTTATCCAGAAGGTAGTTTTGAAAATTTATTATACCATAAATGCTTCATTGATACTATTCAATGGCATTTGGAGGATATAATTCGCGACCCTAAAATAGACCCGGCTTATGCACTCCAAATAAAAAGACGCATTGATAAACTCAATCAACAACGTACAGATATAGTAGAACTTATAGATGATTACATATTCCAAAACTTCAAAGATAAAAAACCACTACCCGATGCTCGCATAAATACAGAAACACCTGGCTGGGCTATTGATAGACTCTCTATTTTGAATCTTAAAGTATATCATTGGAAAGAGGAAACTATAAGAAAAGATGCTGATGAAAAACACAAACAAAAAGCTCAGGAAAAATTAAATATCTTAAATAATCAACTGAAAGATTTAACTTTGGCTATACAAATGCTATTTGAAGATCTAAATAACGGAAGGGTCATAGCAAAAACTTATAAACAAATGAAAATGTATAACGACCCAGAGCTAAATCCCGTCTTGCGAAAATATAAAACTAATGACCAATAAAATTTTAGCCATTCGTTTTTCAGCATTCGGAGATGTAATTATTGCCCATCACGTAATTTGCGCCCTATTAGAACAAAATCCCGATTTAGAAATCCTTTTTCTCACTAAACCCTTTTTTGCTCAACTATTTAAAGATATCCCCAGATTAGAAACTATCCATTTTAGCAAAGACTTCGATGGATTATTGGGACTATGGCGCCTAAAAAAATATCTGAAAAAAAATTGGAACTTCTCCATAATCATTGATATCCATAACTCCCTACGCAGCAATATCTTAAAATTCTATTTTCTCTTTGGGAAAAAAATCTTTTCTTTTTCAAAAGGTAAAAAAGAAAAACGACAACTAACACGTAAAAAAAATAAATTACTTAAACCCCTGAAACATACTGCTGAACGGTACTGTGAAGCATTTCGTAAAGCCGGATTTAATTGCAATCTTGCTAATTATAAACCAAGTAGAAACTACTCCATATTCCTACCCAAAGATTTACCCTTTAATAATCAAGCAAAAATTGTTGGAATAGCTCCATTTGCAAAACATAAACAAAAAACTTATCCCATAGAACTGACTGAACAAGTAATTGAAAAACTAAGCCAAAATTTCTATGTTTTGATTTTTGGAGGAGGAGAAAAAGAACTTAAAATAGCTCAAAAATGGGAAAAACAATTTCAAAATGTATTCTCCGTAATTGGCAAATACAATATTTTTGAGGAAATTGCATTGATAGATAGAACCTTCGCCTTCATTACTATGGATAGTGCAAATATGCATCTGGCTTCTCTTACTAAAACAAATATTATATCTATCTGGGGCGCAACTCATCCATACTTAGGATTTTATCCTTTATATGGATATCAAGAAAAACTAACAATAGGAATAGACTTGCCCTGTCGTCCTTGCTCCGTATTCGGAAATAAGAAATGCTATCGCGGAGATTTAGCCTGTTTATATCGTATATCCCCTGACTTAATTGTCAATAAAGTAAAACAACTGCTATAATTATTAAACATAGCAAAATTTCATAGATATTTGCTGATATTTTTGAAATGAATTTACTTTTTATACGTTATTTTAGTGGTGTTTACTCTACATCAATAGATAAAAAAATTTAAATAAAAAGGCTATGAAACAAAAATACTTGCTATTGATAGTTCTCATTATAGTTATATCATTAGGCTGTAAAAAACGAAAACATCGTGTTTGGAACGTTAATGTAGATACTATACAAGTCAACTTAAAAATTAAACGCTATGAATTAGACTTGTTTACCATACCAATAGATAGCTTTTACAAAGAAATACCCCGTTTACAAAAGGAATACGGAGACTTTTTTAATTTATATAATACACAGCTAATAGGTATTGGTATGCCTACTGAACGAAATTTTTATCAAGGTCTAAGACGATTTATGGAATATTGCAATACATTAGATTTATATAATGAAGTTTTAAAAGTATTTCCGCCCCAAGACGATTTTATTCGCAATAGCCTGACAAAAGCATTTAAATATTACAAATATTATTTTCCGGATAGAAAAATACCGGATATCTATACTTGTATAAGTGGTTTTCAGGTGTCAGTATTTACCACATCTGATTATGTTGGGATTAGCTTAGATAAATATTTAGGCAGTAATTATGAAATTTACAGTCAAATGTTTGAAAAGTATCTACGTCGTCGTATGTTTAAGCAGATGTTGCCTATTGATGTAATGCGTGCGTGGCTTATAGCAGAATTCCCATACAACGATACAGTACATAGAAATCTTTTAACAAATATGATATACCAAGGTAGAATACAATATGCTTTAGACGCAATTTTCCCCGATACCCCAGATACTCTTAAATGGGGATATACTTATCCGCAATGGGCTTGGGCTAATATGTATGAAAAAAACATCTGGGATTATCTTGTAGATAGAAAGCTTCTTTTTTCAGATAGTTCTATTGATATAAAAATTTTTACAGGCGAGGCGCCTTTTACTACGGCATTTCATAACAATTCAGCGCCCCGCTCTGGTACTTTTATAGGTTATAAAATTGTCCAATCCTATATGGATAGACATCCTGAGGTATCCCTTAAAGAGCTTATGGAATGTAACGATTATATGAAAATTTACAACGAGTCCTATTACAATCCATAAATTTTATAGTTGATCAATAATACTTTTTAATCGTTCAAAAACATCGTCGGGAGTTCCTTCGCCTGATGTTATATATAACTTAAATTGCTGTTTATAATAATTTTGCACGGGTTCTGTTTTCTCACGATATACTTTTATTCTTTTACGTATAATATTGATATTCTGATCATCCGTTCTATTTTCCAATTGAGCTCTTTTTCTAAGTCTTTCTATAAGTTCATCAGTATTAACTTGCAATCTGATGCAAGCATCTATTTTCATATTATATTTTTCAAGCAACTTATCCAAAGCAACAGCTTGTTCCAATGTTCTTGGGAAACCGTCAAATATAAATCCATTGACATCTAAATTATTTTTAATAATATTCTCCATCATCTTTATAATTATATCATCTGGAACAAGTTCACCTTGTTCCATATATTCTTTCGCCTTTTGACCCAGTTCTGTATTATTTTTAAGTTCGTTTCTGAGGATATCCCCAGTAGAAATATGTTTAAGGCCATAATGTTTTGCAAGCCTTTTTGCCTGTGTACCTTTACCGGCTCCCGGAGGACCAAATAGAATTATATTTTTCATATTCAAAAGTTTTATTCTGTTATTAAGGTGTAAACATCATTATAATTTCGTCCATAGCCGTTATAATCTAATCCATAACCGACTATGAAGTTATTAGGAATTTTTATACCTATGTAGTCTATATTAAAGTTAGCCTTAAATGCCTCAGGTTTAAAAAACAAGGTTGCTATTAAGATTTCTTTGGGTTCGTATCCTTTCAGTTGTTTGAGTAAGTATTGCATTGTTAGTCCTGTATCAATGATATCTTCTAAAATGACAACTGTCTTATTTTCAATATCTTCACTAACTCCAATAAGTCTTTTAACAGTACCAGTAGAATTAGTACCTTGATAAGAAGCGACTTTAAGGAAACTTATTATTGAAGGAAACTTAATTTTTCTATACAGATCAGCCGCAAATAAAAAAGCACCATTGAGTATGCCATAAAAAATAACGTCTTTATCTTTGAGGTCGTTATTTATCTTTTCAGCCATTTGACTTATTGCAGTCTGTATTTGGTCTGATGTAATAAATTTTTTAAACTTTTTGTCCAGTACAGTAATAATTTCAGTCATTGTATTAGTTTTGAAAGTGTTTATATATATTGTACATCAGTAAAGCAGCATCGTATAACATAGCATCGGGGAAATCGTAATTTTCTGAATGTAATTGTGTTTTTAAGCCATTTCCCAAAGCGAAATATACGCCTTTATATTTTATTGTGTAATAACCAAAATCTTCTGCCCATAGAAAAGGCTCTTTTTTTTCTATGACATTAAAACCTGTCTGTTTTGCAATATTTATAATTGAATTAGTCAAGTTTGGGTCATTGTATATAGGAGGAGCGTCATCGCTAAATTGTATTTTATATTGTAAATTAAATTGCTTAGCAATTTTTTCTGTGTAATCACGTATTAGGGATATAGCTTTATCAAGATCTTCGTATTCATAGCTACGTATAACGAGCCATATTTGGGCATTATCTGGTGTTATTCCCATATTAGGGGTTCCGATATTAAGAAATGTAAGAGTAATCAGGATTTTGTCTTTAAAATCGGCAGTATATATATCGTATCGGATAAATTTCAGTATTTTTTCTACTGCTTCGGTTGGGGATATAGCTTCAAATGGATAAGCGGCGTGAGCTTTTTTACCTTTAAAGGTTATTTTAATTCCATTAGTTGCAGCTGTAAAATTTTTATCTTTGACAATCAATGTATTGATAGGATATTCTGGCACATTGTGGAAGCCTATAATTATATCTGGCTCTAAATTGTTAAATTGAGGGTCGTTTAAGATTTTAACTGCACCAGTTAAAGTTTCTTCTTCTGGCTGAAATAGGAGTATTATACGACCTTTTTTAGGTCTATCGTAGGATATAGCTTCTGCCAAAGCTGTGAGTATTGCTATATGACCGTCGTGTCCGCATTTATGCGATACCCCTTTAACAGCACTTCTATATGGCAATTTAGAATTTGTCTCGTCAATAGGTAAAGCATCTAATTCAGCTCTGAATATTATTGTTTTACCTTTTTCGCTGCCAGTGAATTCTATTGCTAAGCCATTACCACCAATTTGTGTATATATTTTATCTGGTTGAAACGGTGATATAAATTTTATGATCTTTTGTACAGTATTTGCCTCCTTGCCAGAGAGTTCAGGAAATTTATGCAATTTTTGTCTAAAATCTATTATTTTTTTTATGTTTATATGCATTTGGATTTTTTTATATTCTACCCAATAGTAAACAAATTTTAATACTTTTTAACATTTTATATCATAATCATTTGTATTATCAAATCTTTGTGGTATAAATCTAAAATCTAAATTATATACACTTGCAAACTCATATCCTTTTTGTAAACTAATACTATCGTCAGGATCATAGAACCAATATACATAAACTTTTTTGTTTTGGGTAGTTATTTTTTCTAAAAGGTTAAAAAGTTCTATAAAACGTCTATTAACAGAGGAATCATATACTTGTAGATTTATCTTTAATACAGTTTTATCCTCAGGATTTTTTATATATTCCTCTGTCCATTTTAATATTGGAGA
Source organism: uncultured Bacteroidales bacterium (assembly GCA_964637235.1). Taxonomy (GTDB): domain Bacteria; phylum Bacteroidota; class Bacteroidia; order Bacteroidales; family S143-33; genus CAZWVR01. The sequence continues at coordinate 15,552 of CAZWVR010000044.1, forward strand.
AAAAAAGTCTATACTATCTTCAAGTATTGCACGACCCTCAATTTGCATACAACCAGATTTTAAATATATATAAGGTGTAAATTCCGTGCCTTCTATTTTTAATGGTTTTATGCTCATACCTCAATGCTTATGGTAAACAAAGTTTTTTCCTCATCAATTTTGAAAAAATCAAAGTTAAAATTTTGAGTAATACGTGCAATTTCTATAAAACCTAATCCACCGCTTTTAATTTCTTTATTTTTTAAAGAATTGATATAAAGCTCTTTAAGTTCAGGTTTTGACATATTTTTCAATTGATTAAGTTTAGCTTGCAATTGATGTTTTTTGCTATTTTCTATATAATTACCGGAAGCAATTATATATTTATTATTTTTCTGGCTAATTAAAGTTATACCGATATTTTTCCCATCCATTTTCAATGAATGCTTACTGATATTCTGCAATATTTCTACTAAAATCAAAAAAGTTTTTTTCTGATAATTAAGATGTTGAGCGTTGAAATTTTGTTCAGCTAATTTTAGTAAAGGCAAAATAGTTTCTGTATCGTAATCACCTTTATGTATCATTATAATATTCTCGTCTGTAATAAGTTTATGGAGCTTTTTTGCTTCTGAGATAGGAATATATTTAGGGGTTATATTTAAGTCTTTGGGTTTAATTTTAAGCTGAAAATAGAAAAAAGAAGCGTCTTTACTAACAGGGACAAAGTCAAAGTCTAATTTTTCTTTTGTTTTTCTGACCATTTCAATAAATCCCAATCCTGCCCCACCTCTATCAGTAAGTTTTTTATTTGTTAGGATTTTTATGTATAGGTCTTTAAGTTTATTTTCATCTAAGGTATTGACTTCTTGAAGTTTATTATGGACATAACCTATACGAGCATTTTCTATAAGATTTACAGTAGCGATATGGAAGACTTCGCCAAGATTTCGGAGGATAAATAGTTCGTAGGCTAAATCAGCTTGGTCTTTATAGTGGTGGTCTCCATATCTCATTGTATTTTGAAAAGCCTCAATTATAAGGAATGAAAGCTTATTGCGTATTTTTATTAGGCTCTGTTTACCGATTAGATATTCTTTTACGAGTTCAGTAATTGTACCTAAAATAAAATTGCTAAAAACACCTTGGTAAATAATGGAAAGATTATCGTTCTTAAATATATTAAAAAAGTTAAATACTTTTTCAGGCTTCATAAAATTTTTTTACGCAAAAAATTACGTGGATAAAGATATAAAAAAAGTATTTAAGAAAAAAGGTTAGCAAAAAAATTTATTTATACCATTGAGCATATAAATTATAGTTATTTGCTATACGGGTTATTTCATTTTTAGCAGTACTTTGATTTATATCTTTAATTTTCTTAGCAGGGACACCTGCATATATACTATTTGGTTCTAATTTTGCACCTTGTGGTATCAGAGCACCAGCTGCAATGATAGTATTTTCTTCTACAACAGCGTCATCTAAGATAATTGCGCCCATACCTATTAAGACGTTATCTTTTATAGTGCAGCCGTGAACTATTGCGCCGTGAGCTATTGACACGTTATTTCCTATAATTGTTGGATATTTTTCATAAGTGCAATGGATGATTGCTCCATCTTGTACATTGACGTTATTACCGATTTTTATATAATTTACGTCTCCTCGTATTACCGCATTAAACCAGATGCTACAATTATCTCCTATTTGCACGTCACCTATAATTGTGGCATTTTCGGCTAAAAAGCAGTTTTTTCCGATAATAGGTTTTTTACCTCTTAGTTCTTTTATCAGAGCCATATTGTTTTGTTTTTACATATAGCCCAATTGTAATTTAGCTTCATCGCTCATCATTTCGGGAGACCAAGGTGGATCAAACACCAGATTTATTACAACCTTATTGACACCTTCTATTTGTTCTAATTTTTCCCTTGTAAATTCTACAATTTGATCTGCTATGGGACAGTTTGGGGCTGTCAGTGTCATATCAATTTCAACATTGTTATCGTCATCTATATTCAACTTATATATAAGTCCTAAGTCATATACATTTACAGGTATTTCAGGGTCGTAAACTTCTTTTAATGCATTTATTATTTCACTTTCCAGTTTGAAGTAATCTTTTTTTTCTGCCATAGTATTTTATTTAAAACCATTCTAAATAGTTATACAAAACTATGTTCTTAATTTGAAATA
>CAZWVR010000045.1:0-10211 GCA_964637235.1 uncultured Bacteroidales bacterium
ATAAGTTCTACTTTATAGTTCTTATCAGTACTTATAACAATGTGGTCATTAGCAGGATTTGGCATAATGTAGATATTGTTCATCTTATCAACTATCGCAGGAAGTGGTGTTAGGCTAATATCTACATTTACATCCGCTCCTTCAACGCTAAACTCTGTGGTATCTATTTTATAGCCTTCTTTATTTGTATAGGCGGTGTAATTGCCGTCTATTAGCGACATAGAAGCCTGTCCGTTTGCATCTGTAATTACGCTGTTATCATTTACAGTAATTACTGCATTTTCAAGAGGGTTATTATCTTGATCAACAACAGTAAAGTTTACTGTATGCATAGCAGAAGTTAAGAATACGTTCAAACTAATATTAGTATCTGCTATGCTGAAGTTAACTGTATCGGGGTTGTAGCCTAATTTAGTTATTATTGCTGTAAAATCGCCACAATGTATTGGCAGAGTAGCGTGTCCATTAACGTCTGTTATAGCAGTGTTTGTATCTATTTGTATTGTAGCGTCTGCAATTGGATAAAGAGTTTCGGCATCAAGCACTGTGAAGTATGCAGAGTGTGGACTATAGTTTAGAGTAATATTTACCTCTGTATCATTTCCATTTACATTAAATTGAGTTGTATCTATTTGGTAGCAACCAGCCGAAACATAAGCATTGTAATCTCCGTTGCCTAATTTTATTGTTGCTTGTCCGTTTGTATCTGTTGTTAGATAGCGACCTGCAATTTCTATTTCTGCATTAGCGACGGGTTCAGTACCATTTGTTATGTTGAAAGTCACTGTATATAAAGGATAGGGCGTTGTCAAAGTCACAAAAGTTGTATATAATGTGTTTTTGTTTTGTATTTCTCTAAATTCACCTGTTTGCATATCATATGCTCCAAAAATTCCTGGTGGATAAGCTACTGTGTATAGGCTATCTTTATCATAGTGGTAAGATATATCTTGGTAAAAACCTTGAACATTTATATTAGTAGGACCTATGGCAGTAATATTTTTTGTATTTATGTTCATTCTGTAAAGAGTGTCTGTATTCACATTAACAAAATAAAGTGCAGTATCTTGCGGACCAAAGTCAATACCAAAGATTTCGGTATTTGTTCCTATTGTATCAAAGCTTGTTAAGGTTAAATCTTTTAAGTTTAGTGTGTATAAATGAGCAATATCGTGATTATCTCCTTCAAGTATCATAATATAGAATTTATGTTGCGTCCAGTTCCACGCTATTCCGCTTACAAAGCCATTAACATTTTGTATATTACCTAATAATGTAGTTTGTAAATTCTGTAAATTTATCTTTTCTATTTGTCCAAATTTATACACTCTATAAATAAAATTACCGTCGTAATCTTCTCCCGATATTATTTGTAGAGTATTTATTGTAGTTAAGGGAAGAGTATTACCAGTGGCTGTATTAAAGAGGTCATAAGTGGAAGTGCTTCCAGATTTTATTCCTAATGCATCGCCTTCCATAAAATGCATAGCAACTTTCATTGTATCATTTTCAGGGTTTTCGTCATTTGGTAGATGGAGTATTACAGTGAGCGAGTCGTCACCTTCTGCGTGTATCCATTCAGGTAAATTAAGGGTTATAGTTTCCTCATAATTTATTGGTGTAGTGTATGTTTGTGTTCCTGAATAAGAACCGTCAATATTAGTATATTCAACACTATAATTATTTTCGCTATTAACTGCATTATTTCTAATTGTTATTGTAGGCACGAATGGGTAATTTGCTCTACCAGCAGTAGGGCTAATGTTTACTATTGCTAATTCGTGCTGTGGAGGTCTGTAACAGCTAATTATAGCTTTCCATCCAGCATAGTTCACAGAACCATCAGATTTAAAGCGAAATGTAAGGGCGCTACTCCCTTGTATATTAAGATTACTGCCATTGCCTGTTATTGTAGCTAAAAGTTTATCAGGATTTACTTCGTCTCCTTTATATACATATAGTTTATCCCAATAATTTTCTATGTGGTAGTTTAAGAAATTTACTTGTAAAAATTTTGTGCTATCTGCTGAATAAAAAGTGTAAGTATAGTCTTCATTATCTTGATAATTATTATCAGGACCTCCTGAATCGTAGAATAAAGCGTAGCACGTAGTATCTGTTCCATTGTTCATATTTATAATAGTGTCAACAATAGTTATAGGTTTAACTAATGTATCATTAATTGAATTTTCATCAGTAGGTAGGGCAGTATAAAGTTTAATATTATATTTACCAGCTTGAGCTGTCCAGACTCCTAAGTCTATTGTGTCTGTTTCACCACTTTCTATACTCGTAGAAGTATTATAACTATAAACTTCGGTGCTATCAGTCTTAATGATTTTTATATATACAGGGATATTAGATTCGTCAGAAAGCCCTCTATTGACTATTATACCAGAAAGATTAATATTGCCATGTACTATTGAAGAGTATAAAATATTAAATGCATCAATGTCGTGATTATATTGTTTAAATTGATATATTCTACCAGCAGGAATATTGGCTATTGTATATTTATTTAGATATTTGTTTTCAACAGTATATGAGGCAGTTGGAGGATTTCCTGGTGTTATACTTATAAAATGTGTGGTACCATTTTTTCTGTCATTTATGCCAATAGAAGCACTGGTGCTGACACTACTCCAGTTTAACGCATTAGACATATCATCATATACAAATTCTATTAGGCCAGTAGTATGCAGTTTAACCTGAAAATTTACATATATGTCAGACCCACTTGCATAATCGAGTGTTACGTGATGCCATTCAATAGTTAATATTGTATCAGAGGGCAAAGAATCAATTTGGTAAAATAGTCCGTCGCTGGAACTGGGACTGTTAAAAGTTAATTCGTCCCAAAGAGGTGCTAAAACAGGATATCTAGAAGAACTCCCTAAATCATTAAAGCCGCTGCTTATATCCCCTGTTCCAAATTTCATTACACCATTTGTTCCTATGCTAAAAACAGTATAAACACTATCATTATAATTGAATGCAAATGTTCCAGTTAAGTCAAGCGTCACTTGACCGTCATCCCAATTGTTTGGGGTAAGGCGCGTGCCAGTGGTGTTTATTGGCTCAAAAGTTCCGATTGTGTAGCTAAAAGAGTAATTCTGGATACCTTTACTGTCATTTTTTAATGGTTTTTGAGTAATGTACTTTTGAATGTCAGGGCTATTGCTGTTTTTGGGACTGAATACCTGACCATTAACACCCAGTGTGGCAATTACTGCCGTAAATAGTAGAATAATAAAACGTTTCATAGGTTAAGTTTTTTTTGATTACGACATATAAAGTTAAAACAATAATTTAATTTTTATTAGTTTTGAAAAAAACTAATTTATAGTTCTGTCAAAAAAAAATTATTTTCTATCAGAAAGATTAGATTTTATCTTTGAGTTTAGATTTTGAAAGTTAATAATTATTAAAAAGAAAAGTTTTTATTAGTCTGCCCTTGCGATATAATTTTATTTTATCACTAAATTGAGCTTTATAAATGGAGTCGTTTTTTTCTACAAAATTCCAAAGATCTTTATCGACGTTTATATTTTTTCCGTTAAGATTTATTTTGTAAGTTACTACATAATGTCCAGTACTCCTAACATGTACATAATACCTCTCATATTTTTTACTTTTTATATGCCCTTCCCAGCGGCGTATATAACCATTAAATAGTGGAACAATAATAAAGCTTGAACCTATAAATAAGAATAACAGTGTTATCCCAATAAAAAATCTTAAATCTTTTTTCACCTTGATTATATCTATGTCATTGTCAATATTCTTATTTGCTTTATCTATTAGTTTAGCTAAGCGTAATATTTGTATGCCACTGAAAATTATTTCAATTAGTATTATACTTAAAATGATTAAATTTTTTGATATGACTTTTATAACAAAATTCATTGTTCGGATTTAATTGTCTAAATATAAAAAAGTTTTTTAGTTTTTTCTTTTTATAGAGAATGATATTTTGATTAATTAACATTTTTTAAGATTATAAATTTGCTTTTTTAAAAGAAATTGTATTACATTTGCAGTGTATTAAGTTAGTAATACACTAAAACACTTAAATATGATTGAAATTGAAAATTTAACATTTAGTTATGGAAAAGAGCCCCTTTTTAAAGAATTGAATTTGAACCTTGAAAAGGGGAAAATCTACGGGCTACTTGGGCTCAATGGTGCAGGAAAAACGACTTTACTCAATCTTATAATGTCTGCACTATTTCCTCAGAGGGGAAGTGTTAAAATTGATGGAATAGATAGCCGGAAGCGTGCCGTAGAATATCTTCGGAATTTATTTATTGTACCGGAACAATTTTATTTTAGTGCTATTAGTAGTAAAGCTTTTCTTATGGCTAATATTCCTCTCTATCCATATTTTAATAAACGATTGTTTGAGAGTTTTGTACAAGAGTTTAATCTTGATTTAAAAAAGAAGCTTAATAAATTATCCGGTGGTCAAGGGAAACGTTTTCTTTTAAGTTTTGCTCTTGCTGTGCAAAGTCCTATTTTGCTTCTTGACGAACCTACTAATGCTCTGGATATACCTGCTAAACGTATTTTTAAAAAGCTTTTTTTATCCTCAATTTCAGATAATTCATTAACAATAATTTCTACTCACCAAGTAGCTGATATAGAGGGGATTATTGACCAAATTATAATATTACATAAAGGGAAAATAGTATTTAATCAACCTATTGAAAAAATTAATGAAAAACTTAGTGAGAGAGAAATACCGACTAATCAATTTCAGGAATATAAAGAAAGGATACTCTATCAAGTAAAAGAATTTGGAGGATATAGAGTTATACTAAAACGTATTTCAAGTGATGAGCCTGCTGTAAATATTGAAACTCTTTTTAATGCAATAATTGAAAATTCTGAGGTAATAAATACTTATTTAACTTATAACAATTAAAACATTAAAAAATGGCAACATTAAAAAATTTTATAAAGGTTCTCAGAAGGGAAATAATTTTAAATTCCACTGTTTGGATATATACAATTGTAAGTTTTTTATCATTGACTTTATTAGCTTTTATAATTTCCATAGCTTCTCATTCTGGACAGAGCGAGGATTTCTTTTCATTTTGGTATAATGTTGGGTTGATAATGGGGAATATTTTTGTAAGTATTTCAGCTTTTAGAGATCTTCGTCTTAGGGGCTTTGATGTGATATATATTTCTATGCCAGTATCTACATTTCAGAAGTGGTTCTCTGTATGGTTGCTTACTTTTGTTGGCTATTTTTTGGTATTTACCGCAGCTTTTTATTTGTTTTTACTAATTATCGTTGGAGTTTCTGCTGTTTTTGGTTTACATATAGGCATGCCTCAAATTTTTACGCCTAATGTTCTGGAGCAGATTAAAAATATATATCCTTTAATCAATGCTCTGTTTTTACTTGGAGCTATCGTTTTTAAGCGTTATGTATTTTTACTTACTGCCTCTATTTCAATAGGAATTATAATTATTATAAACCTATTTTTTGTGCTTTTTGCTTGGATATATTTAAAAATAACTTTGGGTGGTATTACGCCATTGATCAAGGATATATCCAGTTTAGCCATAGGCTTTTCTGACTTTGAATTTTCCAATAATCCTATGAAAAATTATATTTTGGATTTTATTTTATGGACTGCTTCATTTTTTAAACTTAAAGAAAAACAATTAAAATAACTGCAATGTATTTCTCTACGGAAAAACCAATATATAAACAGGTTATTGAAAAATTTTTGGATATGATACTCCGAAAGGAACTTACACCTGAAGAGAGAATTCCATCAGTACGTGCTGTGGCAACACAGTTAGAAATTACACCTAATACTGCTATGCGAGCATATATGGAAATGCAGCAGAAAGGCTTAATTTATAACAAGCGCGGTATAGGTTATTTCCTTGCAAAAGATGCTCCTCAAATTGCTTTAAATATAAAAAAAGATCAATTTCTTAATAATTATTTGCCCAAGCTATTTAATGAGATGAAGCTTATGGGTATTTCTTTTGAGGAGTTAAAAAAATATTATCAAGAGTTTAATTCAAAATATATTCAAAATGAAAAAAATCAGTAATTTACTTATAATCATTGCAATCCTGTATATTTTAAGTTTGGGAATTATTACAATTGTAAAGGCTGTAAATATTGTTGAAAAAGTCATAAAAGAAAAACAATTACCTTATTCTGAAAAGAAAATAATTAGCTTGCCGAATTTCAATGTTTTGAAAGTTTCAGGAGAGGGATTGCTTATTATTGTTTCGGCAGATAAAAATGGAATAATAACTAATAAAGATTTTACATATTCAGTGAAAGGTGATACGCTGTTTATGCAATTGTCTAATAGTGAGAGAGCTTTTAAATTACTTGTCAAAGATTTAAATGCCTTATATCTAAGAGATTATGTGAAAGTTATCTTCTCACGGCAAGGCAATAAGCCGTTTAATACTGTGCTTAGCGATTATTCAACTTTATTTTTACAAGTTGATAGTATTAAACGAATTGATATTGAACAATATGAATCCAGTGAAATGCAAATTATTTCTGGACAAATTAGGTTTGCTAATGCTTTGCTTAAAGATGAAGCTTCTCTTAAAATATATGCCCAGCTGGACACTATTGACGGATTTTCTGATACGGCTACTACTATTGAACTTCTGAAATATAAAACTATTTTATTAAAAGCAGAAGGTAAAGTTATAAGACTTAGAAATAAATCTTTAAACATAAATTTATGAAAAAACTATTTTTCACTTTGGTTTTCATATTTATATTCGGGTTTATATCATATTCTCAGTTAGCAAAATTAAACAAGGGAATTATTTTGGGGACAGTAATAGACCAAAACCAGAAACCATTGCAATATGCGACTGTTTCTGTGTTGAATACTAAGGACAGCTTAGTAGCAGGAAAAATGACCGATACAACTGGAATGTTTCTATTTCGTGATATTCCATTTGGAATGTATAAAGTAGAGGTTAAATTTATTGGATTTAAACGTAAGGTGATTTCAAATATAAAACTATCCAAAGATACACCTTTTGTAAATATTGGTAAAATAGAGATTTTACCTGAGGGCAAAGAACTTCAAGGAGTAGAAATTACAGGCGTAAAATCTACTGTAAAATATGAAGTAGATAAAAAAGTAGTTTATCCTTCCAAAGATTTACAAGCTAATGGAGGCAGTGCTGCTGACGCATTGCGTAGTGTGCCTTCTGTACAAGTTGATATTGAAGGAAATGTTTCCCTCAGAGGTAGCAATAATTTTCAGGTACTTATAAATGGTAAACCAACGGTACTTGAAGGCAGTGAAGCTCTTAAACAAATACCCGCTGCTAATATCAGTAGAATTGAAATCATTACAAATCCTTCTGCAAAATATGACCCTGATGGTGTGGCTGGAATTATAAATATAATTACTAAAAAAGGGGCAGACGAAGGTCTTAGTGGTAAAATTAGTTTATCCTTTGACAATTTTGGCTCAAAACAGATTAACGCATATATTATGTATCGAAAACGAAAAATTGAAACGCTTTTGGAGATTTCTTATTACAATAAAACACAGCAATTATTTTATAATTCTAATATGACTATTTTTGACAACACATTCCTTAATTCCGATACTATCACTAATACTTTTTATCCATATAGCCTTAAATTTTCTTTTAACTTTTTCCCAAATGATAAAAATACTTTAACCTATAATTTTCAGATAGGCAAAAAAAATTTCTCATTTAATACAATCGGCAAAAAAAGTCAATGGATAAATAATCAATCTACTTTTTTCTATGAAAATATACAAAATAGCCATTCAGGTCCTTATTTTCAGTCTGATATTAACTATGAGCATAAAACTCAAAATTCTAAGCTTGCTTCATTTATACAAATGAGTTATTTTTTGGAAAAACAAAATAATTCACTTAGGTATGATACTACTGATAGTGATTTTAAGCTTTTAGAAAACAAAATTTTTATGCAAAAAGTCTCTTCGTCTAAAAAACAAATGAAAGGGCGCTTTCAAACTGATTATACGAAAAAAATCGGACAAGGACAATTGGAAACAGGTGTTGCACTTCGTTATCTTAATGAGAAGCTTAATTTAAACTTTCTCACATTTAACAATAACTTGAATTCATGGATAGAAAATGCGGAGTATTCTTATCCTTTGAATTTTAATAGAACAATTGCAGCCGCTTATATTACATATTCAAACAATTTTGCTTTTTTGAATTATAAAATCGGTCTTCGGGCTGAATATACTGATAGATACATAGAAATTAAAGACGCTAAAACTCGAATTTTAAGATGGGACTATTTCCCGTCATTGCATTTGAACACCAAAACTAAAAATAATTGGAATTTTCAGCTCGGATATAGCCGTAGAATTAATAGACCTAGTATCTGGCAACTTGATAGTATTCCTATTTTTGTAAATATTAACACAATAAATTATGGTAATCCGTATATACTCCCAGAATTAACAGATTCTTATGAATTTAATGTTATGAAAAAGTTTTCTCATAATTCTATATCTGTGGAAACATATTATAGATATGGACATAACCCATTTTCTCAGATACAGAAGCCCTTGGACGAAAGAACCTCTTTATGGACATGGGTAAACGCTGACTTCTCAGAAGCTTTAGGTAGTGAAATTTCTACAAATCTAATATTATTTCATCTATTTATGCTTTACGCATCCGCAGATTTTTATAAGTATAGAATTAAAGGTACTTTGGAAACACAACAGATTGATAAACAGTCTTTTATTTATAATGGAAAAGCTTTTTTGATGATGATGTTGCCTACCAAAACTATGATACAGGTAGGGGCATTTATGACTGGAAAACAAATAACTCTGTCTGGTCAAAGAAGTCCTTTATGGGTTTCAATAGGTGGTTTACGGCAGTCTTTTTTGAAAAATCGTATAAATTTGAGCTTTACTATCATTGGATTATTTAATAAATTGGCATTAGATATGACTTCAAACTTAAATGGTTTCGTGAGTACTACTCATATTGAGATGCCCAGAAATTATATGTTTTCTTTAAGTGTTAGATTGGGACATTTTAAAGATACTTTTAGAAAAATGCACAAAGACCAGCAGCAGGAAAATAATTCTATTCCTTTTATGGGCACAGGTACTTATTGATTTTGTAAGAGAATCATAGATTTTTTGGAGAAGCAAAAAAGAAAAGAATGTAATCGATGTTGTAATAGTTTGATTTTTAAAGTATTATTTTTCAATGCGAAGCAATTTTGTAAATTAAGATAATTTTCTTATTTTCAAGCTTTTGTGCTTTCTAACTTCTTTTCTAATTACAACAAACGGGGGCTTTTATATTGCCCCTGTTTGTTTTGGAGTTTGATATAGCACATTAAACGATAATTTTTATCTAACAATTACTATTAAGCCTTTCTCTATTATACCATTGGGAGTTTGACTGATAAACCAATAATTGCCTGAGGGAAGTGGCTTGCCTTCTAAAGTTCCATCCCAACCATTAGGGAATTGCTCTGAATAAAATCCGCCTAATAGAACGCCGTTTGCATTATAAATTCTAATATAGGTTTGTTTAGGTAAGTTTTTGCTATATATCCAATAATCGTTTATTCCGTCGCCATTTGGGCTTAAAATGAAGTTTATTTCCGGAATCTCCTCATTTTTTATTTTCATATAATAGCAAGAAGAAGTATCTATGCAATTTCTGTCAGATATTATTACTGCATAGCCTCCATTTTTTGTTGGTCTAAAGATTTTATTATTTGCATCGCTAATTATTTCTTGCGTTTCACAATTTATCCATTGGTAATGAACTCCTTCTGCATTACTAATAAGTGTACTGTCAGTTTGTGTAATACTTGTATCCAGTTTTATAAAGCTTAATTTTATTGTGATAATACTATCGCAGAGAGCGGAGTTTTCTATTGTGTCGGAGTAAGTACCTTCTTGCGTCCATACATATTTCCCAGATGGCGAGACGAAGCTATCGCATACTACTGTATCGATTTGTGCGTAGGATTTTAATATTTGTAGGTTTATTGTGATAATACTATCGCAGAGAACGGAGTTTTCTATTGTGTCGGAGTAGGTACCTTCTTGCATCCATACATATTTCCCAGATGGCGAGACGAAGCTATCGCATACGGCGGTATCGATTTGTGCGTAGGATTTTAATATTTGTAGGTTTATTGTGATAATACTATCGCA
>CAZWVR010000045.1:10311-17520 GCA_964637235.1 uncultured Bacteroidales bacterium
TTTATTGTGATAATACTATCGCAGAGAGCGGAGTTTTCTATTGTGTCGGAGTAAGTACCTTCTTGCGTCCACACGTATTGTCCTGAGGGAGAGATGAAGCTATCGCATACGGCGGTATCAATTTCTGCGTAAGACTTTAATATTTGCAGGTTTATTGTGATAATGCTATCGCAGCCATCGGCGTTTTCTATTGTGTCGGAGTAGGTACCTTCTTGCGTCCATACATATTGCCCAGATGGCGAGATGAGGCTATCGCATACGGCAGTATCTATGTTTGCATAAGTAGGCAAGCATAGTTTTAGTTTTGAAATAAAAACGTCTTGATTGCCATTAAAATTGGTATTATATACATTACCATATACAGGAAAATCAGGTGAAGTTGTATATCCACTTATGATGGTTTGGTCGGAGTTTGTATCATAAGCTAAGGATAAAGCTACATCATCGTTTATCCCTCCTATATACGAGGAATATTTTAATACTGAATATTCAGGATTTAATTTTGTAATAAATACGTCGTAATAGCCATTATATATTCCATCAAATGCTCCTGCTGTAAAAGGGAAGTCTCCTGATGAGGTAAATCCTGTAAATATGATATTCCCCTTATTGTCTATTGTTATATCCTTAGCTACATCATCTCCACTGCCGCCTATATACGAGGAATAGACTATATAATTATTAAATTTCAATATAAAGCAATCTTTACCACCACGTCTGGTATTACTAAAAGCATTTGCAGTAGTTGGGAAGTTATCCGATTCGGTATATCCTGTTATATAGAAGTTCCTTGCACTATCTAAATAACTTGCATTTGCGTAATCGTTGTTACTGCCTCCCATATAAGTAGAAAATATAAGTAAATTTTGGAATGGATTAGAAGGTGGTTTTAATATACTGAAAAAAATATCAATGCCGCCTTGAATAGAGCTACTATTTGTAATAGGAAAGTCATTTGAGTTAGTTGTTCCAGTGAAGTATATAGTATCATTTTTTACTTTTATGGAGCTTGCGTAGTCATTTTGGGAGCCTCCTAAATATGAGCAATACAGTAATTGATTATTATTACCGAATTTAGCAATGAAAGCATCAGTCTTTCCTGAGTATGCATATCCATCTATATACATAGGGGTAGGCAGGTCATCAGAATTTGTATTACCTGCGATATAAATATTTTCATTTTCTACATAGATGGATTTTGCTATGTCTCTTCTATTTCCTCCGAAATATGTAGAATAATACAAATTTCCGTCATATGTTAGGATAGTTAAAAATGCATCGGAGATACCGTTGAGGTTTTCTTGGTAGGGATTATTTTCTACTGGAAAATTTGCCGAACGAGTTTTACCTGCGATGTATATATAATCCCCGTATAAAGTAAATGTTAAAGCTTTATCTGTATTATTTCCTCCAATGAATGTAGAATATATCAGTTGAGAGGCATCAGGAGAAAGTTTACTAATAAAAGCATCGGTATTATTGAGTATTGTGTCATAAGCTCCTGTTGTTGTAGGGAAATTTTCAGATGCTGTATATCCGCAGATATAGACGTTTCCGTATTCATCAGTTAAAATATCATTGGCTTGTTCATTATCGTTCCCTCCTAAAAGCATAGACCATATCATTGGGTCTATAATTAGGGTTTGTTGTGTATCGTATTTACCTATGTTAAATTTTACCGTTTGTTTGTGAAGTTTAAAATTGCATATAATGTTTTTGTTATCTTTTTTTTGATAGGCTAATAATTGTGTGTGTTTAATTGTGCCGAAGCGAGTGGCAATTTTCAGATTTTTATTAGTATCTAATTTTATGCTATTTGTACCTTTTAGAGCGAAAGCTATCTGTTTTGGATTTCCACCGGGATATATGATTAAATCGTAGCGTAAATTGCCTTTCTTATCAATGTAATATCGGATATCAATATTTTTGTATAAATTTTTTATTAGGATTTGTTTGTATGCGTGAACTTTTTTAATGCGTTTTTTACCGATAAAAAAATTAAAATACGTTGATATAGTGTCGTATGCTTCTATTGTGATATTGGGATTAGAATTTTTGAATAATGTTTTTATAATTTGACCTTTTTTTAGGAATTCTGCATTTGAGACTTTTGTATTCTTTTCAATTTTAAAATAATCATATACTAAGCCTTGGCGGGTTATCCAGATATATAGATTACTTTTTTTGTATAGGAAAAGTACTTCGGGGTTCCATTGCCCATTATTTTCAATAAAAAAGTTTTTAGATACCGGCTCAATATTACTTAATTGCGCTTTAATACTTAATAATAGTACATTAAGAAGTATGTATAAAATACTTAAAAAACGCATTTTTTATAATCTATATAAAAGTAGATTTATGTATGGAACAGTCTAATTTTTAATTTTTTTATTCACTCCAAGCCCCTCTGATTAAAGACAGAGGGGGGAGTTTTTCGCAGTCACTAATATTTAATTATGTATATGAACGTCCATTTGTGGATAAGGAATATTGATACCTTCTTTTGCGAAGGTTTCGTATATTTTTTTATTCATATCAAAGAATACATTCCAATAATCTTCTTTATTTACCCAAGCTCTAACAGTCAGGTTTACAGAGCTATCAGCAAGTTCTGCAACTGCTATAAAAACTTCGGGATTTTTTAGAATTCTTGGATCTTGATCGCATAATTGTTTTATTATTTGTTTAGCTTTATCCACATCGTCACCGTATCCTATGCCTATTGTCCAGTCAACCCTTCTCGTTTTTTCTGTGGTATAGTTTATCATAGAGCTACCAGCAAGGGCACTGTTGGGTATAATAATAGTTCTATTATCAGGAGTTTTTAGTATTGTATTAAAGAGCTGTATTTCACTGACGCTGCCTAAATATCCTTGTGCTTCAATCACATCACCGACTTTAAAAGGTTTGAATAATAGTATCATAACGCCTCCTGCAAAATTTTGTAGAGTTCCGGAAAGCGCCATACCTATGGCTAATCCTGCTGCACCTAACACAGCAATAAAAGATGTCATTTCAATACCCAACATTGCCAATACGCTGATAATCAGCATTATTTGCAGCAGGGTCTTTACAATGTTTTTCAGAAACGGTTTTAACGTATCGTCGGTTTTCTTTTTATCAAGCATTTTTCCGAAAGCTTTTGTTAAGCCTTTAATAACCCATCTTCCTATAATCCATACTACTATTGCACCAAGTAATTTAGTACCATAGGTAATGCCAATTTCAGTGATTAATGAAAGAATGCTTTTAATACTCATAGCTGTAATTTTTTTGTTTTGAGAGGCTAAAATTATATAAAATTTTTAAAAACTAAAAATAATTTTTCTTGAATAATTTTAGTGAATAAAATTTGACATTTTAAATAAAAAGTTTTTTCTTTGCAATATAATTTAGAATTATTCTAAATAACTATTTAAACTTTGAAAAATTAAGTGATATGAGTGATAGTAAAAAAATTATTGATGAATTAAAAAATAAAAAATACGATGCAGGCTTTAAAGCAGAAATAGAAGAGGAGATTTTTCCTCCCGGAATAAATGAAGAGATAATAAGAAAAATATCTGCAATAAGAGAGGAACCTGAGTGGGTGCTTAATTTTAGATTACGAGCATATAATTATTGGAAAAAGCTGCAAATGCCTCGTTGGGCTCATTTGGAGTTTGAGGATATTGATTTTCAGTCTATTGTGTACTATGCCCAACCTAAAATAGAAAAGAAAGGTAGTTTGGATGAGATAGATCCAAAAATAAAAGAGATATACGATAGATTAGGAGTGCCACTTGATGAACAAAAGATATTAGCAGGCGTAGCTGTTGATGCAGTGCTTGATAGTGTATCAGTAGCAACTACTTTTAAAGAGGAACTTAGAAAATTAGGTATAATATTTATGCCTATAAGCGAGGCTATAAAGCAATATCCAGACCTTGTTAAAAAGTATATGGGAAGTGTCGTGCCTTATACAGATAACTTTTTTGCGGCTTTAAATTCTGCTGTGTTTTCAGATGGTACTTTTGTATATATTCCCAAAGGTGTTCATTGTCCGGTTGAGCTTTCCTCATATTTTAGATTAAACGTCTCAGAAGCAGGACAATTTGAACGAACTTTGATAATCGCAGATGAAGGAAGTTATGTTAGTTATCTGGAAGGCTGTACTGCTCCTATGTTTGATGAAAATCAATTACATTCCGGTGTGGTAGAACTTATAGCTTTAAAGGATGCTACAATTAAATATTCTACTGTACAAAATTGGTATCCCGGCGATGAAACTGGTAAAGGAGGCATATATAATATGGTGACTAAACGTGGGATTTGTAAAGGCGATAATTCAAAAATATTGTGGACACAAGTAGAAACTGGCTCAGCTATAACTTGGAAATACCCAAGCACTATTTTGAAGGGAGATAATTCTGTTAGTGAGTTTTATTCTGTGGCTGTGACTAATAATTATCAACAAGCAGATACCGGTACCAAAATGATACATATTGGTAAAAATACTCGTAGTACTATTGTTTCAAAAGGTATATCTTTGGGACATAGCAATAATAGCTATCGCGGATTAGTTGAGATACGAAAAGGTGCAGAAAATGCCCGGAATTTTTCTCAGTGCGATTCTCTTTTAATTGGAGATAAATGCGGAGCACATACTTTCCCATATATTGATGTAAAAAATAAAACTGCAATAGTAGAACACGAAGCTACAACATCAAAAATTTCGGACGAACAAATATTTTATTTGCGCCAGCGTGGTTTAGATACTGAAAAGGCTGTAAGCCTTATAGTAAATGGCTTTACAAAGGAAGTAATGAATAAATTGCCAATGGAATTTGCAGCCGAAGCTAAACGACTATTAGAAATTACATTGGAAGGTAGCGTCGGCTAAAAATAATATTTGATTTTTTTAGTAATTAAACAAAAAACATAAAAAATGGAAAATACAAAAAGGCAACCTTTACTTGAAATACATGATTTACATGCTTCAATTGAAGATAAGGAAATTTTAAAAGGTATAAACTTAATAGTTTATCCCGGAGAAGTACATGCTATCATGGGACCGAATGGTTCTGGGAAAAGTACTCTCTCTGCTGTTTTGGCAGGTAAAGAAGATTATACTGTGACAAAGGGAAAAGTCTTTTTCAAGGGTAAAGATCTCTTGAAGATGAAACCAGAGGAACGTGCCAGAGAAGGGCTATTCCTCGCTTTTCAATATCCAGTAGAAATTCCCGGAGTTAGTATTATGACATTCCTAAAAACTGTTATGGAGGAGATATATAAACATAGAGGAATGGAACCTATGACTGCTGCTGAGTTTCTTAGATATCTCAAAGAAAAAAAGGAACTGGTAGAATTTGATTCAAAATTGGAAAATAGAGCAGTAAATGCAGGATTCTCTGGCGGTGAAAAAAAGAAAAATGAAATCCTTCAAATGGCTGTAATTGACCCTACTTTGGCTATATTAGACGAAACTGACTCCGGATTAGATATCGATGCCCTTAAAATTGTTGCTAATGGCGTTAATAAAATGAAACGGGACGATAATGCTTTTATCGTTATAACCCATTATCAAAGATTACTTAATTATATAGTCCCTGATATTGTCCATGTACTATATGATGGCAGAATCGTAAAAACCGGTACAAAAGAATTGGCTTTAGAGCTTGAAGAAAAAGGTTATGACTGGATAAAAAAAGAACTTTCTACTTTATAAGCTATTTATGTTAAACTACTGAAAAATAAAATGTTATGAACATAGACACAATTACTAAAAAAAATACAGATTTTCTAATATTAGATACACTCAAATTTAGTCCTTTTGTCCCTAAGTATTTAATTGAGCATCATAAGAAATATTTTTCTGATAAAAATTTACCTTCTCCCAAAAATGAGGAATGGCAAAAGCTTAATTTAAATCGTCTAACGCAACATAGATTTATTCAAGGGGAAAAATTGAAACTTAATAAGGATGTTGTTTCAATGTATAATATATCAGGATTGTATTCTGATATTATTGTTTTTATTAACGGTTGGTTTTGCCCTGAACTATCTAGAATAACAAATTTGAAGGAGAATTTAATATTTGGTAGCATTAAAGAAATGAGAAAACTATATCCTCAAATTTTTGACGAATATTTTAATAAAACAAATATTTCAGATAAACACTTTTTTACTGCATTGAATACATTATATGCGCAAGACGGAGCTTTTATCTATATTAAACCTAATGCCATAATAGAAAATCCTATACATGTTTACTTTTTTACAGATGGTGAAGATAAAAAAATATTTTCTCTTTATCGTAATTTGATTATTGCAGATAAAAATTCACAAGCAAGTGTTCTGTTTAGTTATCATTCGCTATCTTCTGATATTAGTTTTACGAATGTTGTCAATGAAATAATAGTTCGCGAAAATGCTTATATAGATTTTAATGTATTTCAGGGTGAAGGTAATGAAAGTATGCAAATAAGCAATACTGCTGTATATCAATACGCGGATAGTAATTTCATTTCACATTATTATACTATGTGTGGACACCTTGTTAAAAATGAAATAGACGTAAATTTAGTTGGTGATAATTCTAATGCTGAATTAAATGGGCTTTATATGCCAGATAGAGAACAACAATTTCATAATACTATATTTGTCAAACACCTCGCTAAGCATTCTTTTAGTAAACAATTCTATCGTGGAATAATTGATAATAATGCTTCTGCTTTTTTTTATGGCAAGGTATTGATAGATAAAGGAGCTATTGGAAATGAAGCTCACCAAACTAATAATAATATTTTGCTTACTCCTTATGCACATGCACATTCAAAGCCGCATCTAATTATCTATAACGATGATGTAGCAGCTTCTCATGGTTCTACTGTCGGACAAGTAGATAAAAATGCATTATTTTATATGCAAACCAGAGGTATTGGAAGAAAAAAAGCTGAGACACTTCTTCTTTCAGCCTTTGCAGAAGAAGTCATCAATAAAATTAAGATGATACCTTTTAAATTGTATATCAAAATTTTGACAGAGAAAAGATTATCCGGAGAGAAAATAGAAAAACAATGTGCTAAATTGGGCATTTGCCGTTATTAAATAACTTAGAGCCTTATTGCTATCGTTGAATTTGGTAGTGATAAGGCTCTTTTTTAGCCATTGAATTTTCTTATAAGATAGAAAAATTTGATCAACCGAGCATAATGGTTGCAATGCCAA
>CAZWVR010000046.1:0-17461 GCA_964637235.1 uncultured Bacteroidales bacterium
TCTCAAGCTTGGTTTAAAGAACTCTCTGAATTTCTTTCTGATTTCGGTGCTAAACAAATACGTAATAGCGCTACCGTAGGAGGAAATGCAGCAACTGCCTCTCCTGTAAGCGACTTAGCAATGGCACTAATGACCCTTAATGCTACCGTAGTTATTGCCTCAGAACACGGTGAAAGAAAACTACCTATGGATAGCTTTATAAAAGGATACAGAAAAACAGATTTAAAACCTAATGAGCTTATTAAAGAATTCATAATTGAAAAACCTTCTAACAATCAAATTATTAAACTATATAAAATTTCAAAACGTAGGAAATTAGATATCTCTACTGTAAATGCAGGTTTTAACTTCAAAATAAAAAATAACATCATTACAGATTTAAGAATCATATTCGGAGGTATGGCTGCTGAAATAAAACATGCTCAAAAAACCGAAAATTTCTTAAAAAATAAAAGCCTTACAGAAGAAAATATCCTAAAAGCTTCTGATATACTGGCAAAAGAATTTACTCCTATTGACGACGCCCGTTCATCTGCTCATGCCCGCTCTATAATGGCAAAAAATCTACTTTTAAAATTTTACTATTCACTAAAAAACTAAAATTATGAAATCTGCTTATCACGAAAGTGCGGAACTCCATACAACAGGTAAAGCAATATATATCGACGATATACAAAATATAAATGGAATAATCCAAGGTTTTGCATATACCAGTCCCATTGCAGCAGGAGAACTTATTGATTTTGATCTTTCCGAAGCAAAAAAAACAAAAGGCATTTACACTATACTCTCATATAAAGATATACCGGGGAAAAAATATACAGGCGGCATAGTACACGATGAACCAATTCTGGTACAAAAAGAAATATCATACATCGGACAAGCCCTGTTCCTCATAGCAGCGGAAAATGAAAAAGCAGCAACCGAAGCAATGAACAAAATAAAAGTTAAGATAATTGAAAAAGAACCAGTATTGACCATAGAACAAGCTATGAAAAAAAATCTTAAACTGGAAGAAACACGAAAAATTGAAAAAGGTAATCCCGATAAAGCTATCGAAGAAGCCCCATTCGTAATTGAAGGTATTTTCCGTAATAATGGACAAGAACATTGGTATCTCGAAACACACTCAGCCATATGTATCCCCGGTGAATATAACGAAATAAAAGTATATAGCTCTACACAAAATCCCTCCGAAGTACAAATGCAAATAGCAGAAGCCTTAGGTATCAATATGAACGATGTAGAAGTAGAAACACGCCGATTAGGTGGTGGCTTCGGTGGTAAAGAATCACAAGCAGGTATATTCGCAATTTGGGCAGCTCTGCTTGCCAAAGCAATTGGTAAACCTGTAAAAGTAAGATTAAAAAGAAATCAAGACCAACTAATTACTGGTAAAAGACATGCTTTCCTCAATAAATATAAAGTCGGCTTTGATGAAAATGGAAAAATTCTGGGTGCAATAATTGAACTAAACTCTAATGCAGGAGCTTTTGCCGACCTATCAATGCCTATCCTCGAAAGAGCAATGCTCCACGCAGAAAACGCTTACTTTATACCTAATATTCGTATCTTAGGAACTGCATGGAAAACTAACCTCCCACCAAATACAGCTTTCAGAGGCTTCGGAGCCCCACAAGGTATCGCAAATATTGATAATATAATTAGAAAAATTGCTGCAACATTAAAAAAAGACCCCATAGAAATACAAAAAATAAACTTCTATAACCAACAAAATAACGAAACCCCTTACGGACAAATAGTAAAAGGTAATAGACTACAAACAATTTTTGAAAAACTCACCGAAAAAGCACAATACCACAAAAGACGCCAAGAAATCCAAAACTTCAATAAAAAACATAAATATATAAAACGTGGTATAGACCTCATGCCTGTTAAATTTGGCATATCTTTTACAAGCTCTTTTCTAAATCAAGCCGGGGCTTTGATAAACATTTATACAGATGGAACTGTATTGGTAAATCATGGTGGAATAGAAATGGGACAAGGTCTATATACTAAAATACGACAAATAGCAGCAAATGAACTGGGAGTACCACTGGAAAAAATAAAAGTAAATGCGACAAATACATCAAAAGTGCCAAATACCTCCCCAACAGCTGCATCTACCGGCTCTGATATGAACGGAATGGCTGTCAAAAATGCTATCGATAACATAAAAAATAGACTCAAAAATTTCTTTGCAGAATATTTCAACAAAAATTATTCTGGAAATAAAACTTTACCAGAAAACATAACTTTCAATGACTACAAAATCTACGATAAAGAAAATCCTTCTAAAACAATCGATTTTGATAAAGCTATGAATATAGCTCGCTTGAATAGAATAAGCCTAAGCTCAACAGGTTTCTATAAAACTCCGGGTGTGTATTTTGATAGACAAAAAGGTAAAGGAAATCCTTTCTATTACTTCGCTTACGGTATGGCAATTACCGAAGTGGAAGTAGACCTATTAACTGGTAATGTAAAAATACTTAGAACAGATATTCTGCACGATACCGGAAATAGTATTAACCCTGAAATCGATAAAGGGCAAATCGAAGGTGCTTTTATGCAAGCTGTTGGTTGGACTTTATTTGAAGACCTTAAATACTCAGAAAAAGGACGCCTATTGACAGATTCACCGGATACTTATAAAATCCCAACTATATTTGAAATGCCAGAAATCTTTAACGTTGAACTCCTTAATCAACCAAATGATGTCAATACAATTGCAAAAAGTAAAGCAGTAGGCGAACCTCCATTCATTTTAGGACTTTCTGCCTTCTTTGCAGTTAAAGACGCTCTCTGGTCTATTACTAACTACAACATAGAGCCGGAACTTTTTATCCCAGCTACTAATGAATATATAGTGGTAGAAGCTGATAGATTACTAAAATATTCCTAAACCTATCAATAGAAGCATACACAAAAAAAGGGGCTGTCTAAAAAGTCCCCCTCTGTTTGTAATCAGAGGGGGCTTAGGGGGAGTAAAATATTGAATACCAGTAAAATAACTGATAAATATATTTTTTAAAATTATTCAAGCCTTAAAAAGATAACATTTTAAAAATCAATAGGTTGTGTTAATGACAATTTTTTATTTTTGACTTTTGGGTCATCCCCTTGTAAATTTTAATTAAAACTTATTTCTGCTGAATTTTCATCAGAAATACATCTGCATCTGGCGGATAAGAAGTTTTTTTGTCCTTTGAATCTTGTAATTTCCCTACGCTATAATCAGAAACTTGAAAATTTGCATCTCTTACTTCGCCCTTATCATAATTTATTAAATTAGGAGAAGCAACAGCAGAAGGACTTACTGAAAAATCTTCCATAGTCCATTCTTTACTTTTAAGCCATTCTCCATAGTAATGATCGCTATTAGTCTCCTCAGGATAAATTTGCCCTGCTAAATATATATTGCCATTTACAATAGCAATTCCTTTTACCCGCTGCCCAGTACTTTTATCTCGTCCTTTCCCCGTATAATATATAGCACTCCATTTAAGTACACCGGAATTTTTATCTACCTTTGCTATTAAAGCATCCCCTGCATTATCTAATCCTTTTTCTGTTATTTGTCCACCAATCCATAAATAATCTTTATTTAAATAAACAACATGTGTTTTATTTTTATCTGAACTTTTAGCAGAAAAAGATTTTGCCCATTTTACGGAACCATTAAAATCGGTTTTCATTGCTACAAACTCAGTATTAACTCCACGAATATCACATGAATAATATACTCCGGAAGCATCTATGTCTATATCATTTATACGAGCACCATAAGGTAAACCAGCTTTTTTTACCCATGCCAAAGAAGGAGAATTAGTATTAGCCCCATTAACTTTTACTATTATTGCATAAGCTCCATCAACACCTCCGATAAACACACTACCATCAGAAGCTTGCTTTATAGCATAGCCTCTATCCTTAGTACCTTGCTGAATATCAATACCTTTCTGATAAACAATAGAACCATCACTTTTATTTAAAGCTAAAAGCACAATTTCATTAGTTCCAGAAGTTCCTGTTACATAAACATATTGACCAGTAGCATCAATAGCATAACCTTCTGCGTCTTGATCTCCTGTCGGATAATGATCCTGAGCAGGCCACTTCGGCTTCCAGAACTTTTGCCATACAAGAGTTCCATTCGACGGATTAATTTTCAAAATAAAAATAGCACTACCCATATCCTTATTATCAGAAGTGCCAACTACATAAATATATCCATTACTATCCATTGAAATAGAGCCAGCAGTACCTCCCGTTTCACCATTTTCACCTGAATCAGGGCTTAATTCATTACCTCCACTGTCATATACTTTCGCCCAACCTAAACTACCATCATTATTTATCCTTACCACTATTATATTTTTATTCGCATCCATGGTTGTCACATTCATAGAAACATACATATTGCCACTATTATCGGCAACCATACCAGAGGCAAGTTCATCATCATTTTTTCCTGAACCTCCAAAAACCTTATCATATAGAACTTTCAACTTTGATACTTTTATTCCCTTAGGAAGTTCTCTTGTAAGTTTATAATTTCCTTTTTTACAAGAAGAGAATATTATAAGAATAAAAAGAAAACCCCAAGAAACAAAAATTAAATATCGCTTCATAATAAAAATTATTTTAATTTCTATTTCCAAAAAAAATGTAAAACCAAAGCTTAATCAACTCATTTTTGATTTATAAATATTTTTAGTTGACTACAAACAAAAAATAAATGATAAACTAATTTATTAGCACAAATAAAAAATTTTTATTTTAATGAATTTAACCCAAAGAAATAATTGCAAAATCCTATAAAAAGCAATTTTTGAGAAAAAATCTAATTTTCTTTTCTTTGCAAATAAAAAAATGAAAAACTATATACACCAGGCAGCAGAACTAATAAAATCTGCCGAATATCTCACAGCCTTTACAGGAGCAGGAATATCCGTCGAAAGCGGAATTCCTCCATTTCGCGGCGAAAATGGAATTTGGAACAAAATAGATCCAAAATATTTTGAACTGGAATATTTCTATCAAAATCCAAAAAAATCATGGGAATTACGCAGTATTGTATTCAAAGAAATAGACAATGCCAAACCTAATGCAGCTCATCTGGCACTTGCTGAACTGGAAAAAATGGGACTGCTGAAAGCTATTATTACACAAAATATTGATAGCTTACATCATAAAGCCGGAAATAAAAAAGTATATGAATACCACGGAAATTCCCGTGAAGCAATTTGTATTAGATGTGGCAAAATATATCCCATAGACAAATTAGATCTATCCGAATTACCTCCTAAATGTGAATGTGGTGGCATACTAAAACCTAACTACGTATTTTTCGGAGAAGCAATTCCCAAAAATGTAGCAAAAGCCTCCGAAGAAATCGCAAAAAAAACTGATATAATGCTCGTAATAGGAACAACTGGCATAGTATATCCTGCTTCTATTATCCCTACAATAGCAAAAACATACGGTGCTAAACTGATTGAAATTAATATAGAACCCTCTTCTTATACTACCAAATATACAGATATATTCCTTCAAGGTAAAGCCACTAAAATTATGACACAAATATTAAATGAAATAAAAAAACTCAGCTCTGTTAACTGATTATTAAAGATCTACATAACCATGCTTAATTGCATATTTTATCAACTGTGCAGTAGTTTTTAATCCTAACTTCTGCATAATATGATTCTTATGGGCATCAACTGTCCTCACAGAAATATATAGCCCCTCTGCTATCTGTTTATTAGTTAATCCCTCGCAGACTAATCGCAAAATTTGAATTTCTCTTCGTGTTAAATTCCTAGGCTTTTTTTGAGATATTTCCTCTCCTTGTTTTAAATTATTTACATAATTACGCAGAATAATATTTGATATCGTATCACTAAAAAATTCTTGATTATCTATAACTCGTTCTAATGCTTTAATTATCAATTTTTCATCAACTTCATTTTTAAGTAAATAGGCATTAGCTCCATATTTTATTGCACTAAATATATGCTCCATATCACTATTATTTGTAAGCACTATAATTTTCATTTCCGAAAATTTATTATGAAAATCTCGTAGATATTTAAGCCCCCCTTTATTTTTAATTTCAATATCCATAAATAGTATATCTGACTGATTATTAGTAAAATAAAATTTCAAATCCTCAACATCTGTAAAAGTTTCAATAATGTAATAAGGATATTTTTTTAAAATTATATGTTTTACTGCATAAGTAATCAGTGGTATTTCGTCTAATATTATTATTTTCATTTAAACTTTTTTTTTATTTTTACCCTCAAAATTAAAACTTTGAAACTGGGGAAAAAAATATTTTTTTTCATATTGTCTTTATGTGTTTCGCATTTATACGCCCAGAAAATAGGCTTACCTTTTATATATAATTATACAAAAAAATTAAAATTCTATAAAACCGTATGGCAAATAAAACAGGCTCCTAACGGAATATTATATATGGCAACTGAAGACGGAATATATGAATACGATGGACATAAGATTAACAAAATCCTTACTAAACCAAGCATATTTTTCTCTTTGGACTTCAATAAAAAAGGAGACATTTTCTTTGGTTCCACCGAAGCAATTGGACAAATATATCTGGATAGTGCAAAATGGCAGATAAAATATTTTTACTACGACTTCCCCATAAACAGTGTATGGACTACTCAATATTTCAAAGGTCATATATACTTTCTTATCAACAACCATAATTTAATTTATCTGGATAATAACAAGCTATATACTATAAAATCCTCAAAATACAATATGCATCTTTTTAAGGTCAATAATCACCTTTTTTTAATATCAAAAAATACCATATATGATATTATCGGCAATAAAGTATTTGAAATAAATCGTAATTTCAAAATTACAGATCAAGACATAAGAATAATTTTACCCTATGACTCAACACATTATTTAGTAGGAACAAAACTCGGAAATTTTTATATTACTGATATAACATTTTCTTCATTGAGTGTTATTGAACTTCAAGATCAACAATATATTAGAAAATCCATAGTATATAAAGGCGTAAAATACAATGATACAACATTCTTAATTGCAACCCTAAAAGGTGGCTTAATAGCCATTAACAAAAAAGGAAAAACTATTTTTATTATAAACGACCAATTGGGGTTATCTGATAATGCCATATATGACATACTTGTTGATAAACAAAAAAATCTGTGGCTGGCTACACCTAACGGATTATGCAAAATTATATTCGAAAACTTTGTAATTGGTAAAAGAAATAAAATTAAAGGAGTGATATTTTGGTCAACGTTTATAGATGATAATTTATTCGTAGGCTCATCAGAAGGTTTATATTACACAAACTTAAATACTCCAAATTTTTTACAAAGAAACATTTTTAAGCCAATATCCGAAAATCTACTATATCCCTCCGGATTTTTTAAATGCGGAAATTATTATGTTGGCGGAGGCTATAAAGGTTTATTTTTATTTGATAAAAATCTAAAACTTATTGATACCATCAAAACAAAAATATTTTCTCTATATAAAATTGATAATCAATCTTTTTTTATCTCATCAATCGATGGATTTAAACGTATAAAACTAGCAAATAATAAATTAAAAATACAAAAAACATATCCCTCTATCAATTCTGTATGTATTCAAGTATATAAAAATACAGATTCGTCATTTTGGATAAACACATATAATGGATTATTCCTTCTTATAGAAAATGGAGCAAAATATTCCATCTACTTTTTTAATATAAATAAAAATAGTTCAGAAACAGAAAAATGGATATTTAAACTAAACAATGAATTGTATATCTCTATGGGACATAGATTCTTAAAAATTAACTACAATAGGGAAAAACCTTCCCGAACTACTTTTAAAGAATTAACAGAACTACCTCCGGGCATAAATATTAACAATATCATTGACAATAACAATAGCATCATAAAAGATATCATCGATACAAAACAATACATCTATATATTAACCACAAATAAACTGATTTATTTCAATAAAAAACAACACAAAATTAACTTTTTCAATTTCAATAAATTATACTCTACTTTTATTTCAAATTTAGGACAAACCCTATTCTTAAAATATGGCAAACTCTGGATATTAACAAAACGATATATTATAATTGCCGATACTATATTAAATAGCCATCAATTTAAACATAAACTTTTGCTAAAAAAAATAACCCTAAACAATAAAAACTATTACTATTATAAACCCATAAAAAATAAAACCAAAATCAATAAATTTTTACCACCTACGTCTATAATAACTTTTACATTTGTATATCCTGATTATTCACACGAAAACAGCATATTATATTCATACAAAATAGATAATACAGTTTGGACAGATTGGAGCGAAAATAATAATTTTTCAATTTCAAAAATCTACGGAGGTAATCATAAGCTGTATATAAAAGTTAAAGACGCTGTAACAGAAGAAATTTATCAATATGAAATTGCGTTTAAAACAAAATATATATGGTATCTATCTCCACCTGCAATACTATTCTATATCCTTTTAAGCATAAGTTTATCATACCTATATTTCAAAACCAGAACTCTAAAAATTAAAAAACGAAATAAACTCCTGGAAACACAAATAAAAAAACGTACAGAAATCTTAGTAAAACAAAATCAAAAACTCGAAAAGGTCACAGAAGAATTAGAAAGACAGAAAAAAGCCCTTAAAATGGAAACGGAAAAATTGCGCTTAATGTCTATGGAATTAGAAATGCTATCATTAGTAGCAAAATATACAGATAACTCCGTAGTAATTCTCAACGAAAAAGGAAAAATAGAATGGTGGAATCGCGGATTTACAAAACTTTTTAAAGATAAATTGGAACAAATGAGAGATTTACCTTTTAAAGAAAAAATTAACCGCCTACGACCAAAACTTATAGAAATAATAAAAAATTACCAGGGAAATAAACCCGTAGTTTATACAACAAAAGACGAAATAAATGGAAAAGAAATTTGGTATAAAACGATTGTAAATCCTGTTTTTAATGAAGATGGCAAAATAGTGAATTTTGTAGCTATTGACATAGATATAACGGATATAAAATCAGCAGAAAAAGCTATAAATCAGCAGAAAAAATTATTAGAAGAACAAGCTGAGGAACTAAAACTCGCAAATCAAATTTTATATACACAAAAAGAACAAATAGAACAAAAAAATTACGAAATTACTTCAAGCATTGAATATGCTAAAAAAATTCAAGAAGCTATACTACCGCATAAACTCCTTTTCAAAGCTCTATTCAACGATTACTTTTTAATCTATAAACCTAAATCCATAGTAAGTGGAGATTTCTATTGGTTCGATTATAAAAACAATAAAGCTATAATAGTGGTAGGCGACTCTACTGGACACGGCGTCCCCGGCGCTTTTATGAGCATTTTAGGCATTACATTGATAAAAGATATTATCGCAAGAATAGAACATTATAATCCTGCTGAAATATTATACGAACTCCGCGAAAAATTAATTATATCATTACATCAAAGCAATAGGGGAGAATATACAAAAGATGGAATTGATATGGCTTTACTAATTGCAGATTTTGAAACTCAAAAACTACACTTTTCAGGAGCTAACAGCACTATATTCATAGTTAATAATAATAAAATGACTGTTCTAAAAGGCGATAAAATGCCTATCGGGATACATGATAGAATGAACGAACCTTTTACAGAACATATATTAGACCTCACCAATGATGAACGTATTTATATGTTCTCAGACGGCTTTACAGACCAGTTCGGAGGACCAAAGGATAAAAAATACTCCTTCAAACGTTTTAAAGAACTTATTGAAAAAGTATCTAAATTTCCATTTAGCAAGCAAAAACATCTTATTGAACAAGAATTCCAAAATTGGAAAGGTGATAGAGAACAAACTGACGACATTATAATTTTAGGCTTTGAATTTTAAATCTATTAACTAAATGTATATCTTTTTAATTAAGACACTGTTTATCAATATCTTACAATTGATAAACAAAAAGAGGACTTAGGAACTATAACTATTCCCAAGCCCTCTTAAAAAGCAATAATTTCCCAAAAGTAATACTGCTTATTACTAATTTTTACTTCGTTTTATCAGGAAATGGAGGTACAGATGTTAAACTATCAGGATAATTTTTTATCTGCTCTTTTATAACTTCAATAGCCTTTTCAAGCTGGGCGTCTTTACCTTTAAAAGCATCAGCAGGATTATTTTCAACTACGATATCCGGATCTACACCATGCCCTTCAATAATCCACTTTTTACCATCTTTTGAGAAATGGCCGAACTCAGGTTTATAAAGATAACCTCCATCAATTAAAGGTAGAGGACCTCTAATACCAACTACACCTCCCCAAGAACGTTTACCAATAATAGTTCCTAATTTATAAGCCTTAAACTGATAAGGGAATAAATCTCCATCCGATGCAGAATATTCATTGATAAGCATAACCTTAGGTCCTATATGTGTTTCTTCCGGAACGGGCCAACCTTTTTTTATATTTCGAGCCATTGATTGCATAATCATCTGCCTACGTAATCTTTCTATTATGATAGGTGAAACATTACCACCGCCATTACCTCTATCGTCTATTATTAAACCTCGCTTACGTATTTGTGGATAAAATAAACGAGTAAATTCATTTAATCCATGACTAAGCATATCCGGAATATGGATGTATCCTACTTGTCCATTTGTTGCGCTATCTACCTTTCTTATATTATTCTGCACCCAATTATAGTAATATAATTCAGCTTCGGATTTTAAAGGAACTACTACTACTTTACGTGCGTTTTTAGTAGTAGGAACAGCATTTACAGTTAATTCAGTTTCTTTATCAGCCTTACCTACAAGTAAACTATATATGTTATTCACTGTATTTGTGGGAACACCGTTTATTGCTATAATATAATCTCCTTCTTTAACATCCACACCAGGTACAGTCAAAGGTGAAATAATATTTTTAGACCAATTAGCACCTTTCAAAATTTTAACTACTTTAAAATAGCCTGTTTTTTTATCTTTCTGAAAGCGAGCACCTAATAATCCAGTATAAACTTTCTTTATCTCTGGTCTATCTCCCCCTCCGACGTATGCATGCCCGACATTTAGCTGTCCTATCATTTCGCCTGAAATATGTGTTAAATAATTGCGATGATTAACGTAAGGAAGTAATAGAGCGTATTGATGGTGTATTTTTTTCCAATCAGTACCGTGCATATTTGGATCATAAAAGAAATCACGCATTTGGCGCCAAACTTCGTCAAATATTTGTGCCCATTCTTTATGATAGTCAACATACACTTGCATATTAGATAAATCGTAATAATCTGCATTCTCAAAGTCTATTTTATCAGAAGGCAAATCAACAGCTCCATATTTATCATCTTTCTTAAAAATCATTTTCTTACCATCCCAAGAAAGGTAGAAGTCAAAATCTTTACCTAAAAGTGTTTCTTTTTTCTCATTCAAATCATACAAATATACAGAGTTTTCATCATCAGTATGTATATACTCGCTGTAATATACTTTACCATTAAATTCGTAGATATCGCTATAATTAGCGCTTCTGATAGGTAATCCAATAATTCTATTTTCTATGCCGTCAAAATCAATATTAACTTTTACATTAAGAGGGTTGCTAACTGTATCTGTACCATCTGGTTCATATCCGGGAGCAAAAGGATTTGAAACATTTTTATTAAGAAGTACTAAATAAACTCGCTCCATATCCTTATATATAGCGTTCCATTCTACATCACTATATATAGGTGAAAAATCACGAGAAGATGCAAAAAGTAAGTATTTCCCATCAAGAGAAAAATTAGGCTCAGAAGCCATATACCATCCTTCTGTAATTTTATGTTTTTCACCAGTTTTTGTATCATAAATATATATAATCCCATACCCATCATGTCTGGGCAATAAATATGTTATATATCGTCCATCCGGAGACCAGTTAAACTGGCTAATTTCCCACTGGTCAGATTTATCAACATCTGTAATTTTCTTAGTTTTAATATCTATATAACGCAACCGCAATAATTTATCATACCAAGCTATTTTTTTCCCATCAGGAGACCATTTTATCGAAAATTTATAAGTTTGGGCATTATCTGTTAGCTGTATAGGAGGTTGAGAACCATCAGCCACTTGGATATATATCTCAAACTCGCCGCTCTTATCAGAGATATAAGCTATATATTTTCCATCAGGAGACCATACAACATTTCGCTCATGTACGCCATTAGTATTTGTCAAATTCTTAGTAACGCCTTTTTTAAGAGGCACAATAAAGATATCTCCACGAGCCGCTACTACTGCTTTTTTTGAATCTGGTGAAGTACTAAACGAACGTATATACTTACTTGCATCAACAAAACGTTTTGTAGCATTAGCATAATCATTTTTTATATAGACAGTAATTTTTTTAACTGTATCTTGTTTTATATCGTAGTAATAAAGAAATCCGCCATTTTCAAAAACGATTTTATCTCCGCCTATTGAAGGGAATTTTATGTCATATTGAGTAAAATGGGTAATCTTTTTAACTTTTTTTGTTTGTAAATCATACACAAATAAATTCATAATTCTATCGCGGTCTGATAAAAAGAAAATTTTATTTTCGTACCACATAGGGAAAATATCCTGAGCAGTATTTTCAAAAAGTTTATATGCAGTATCACGCTTAAAATCATATATCCATATATCATCAGCCATTCCACCACGATAATACTTCCAAGTTCGGAATTCTCGGAATATTTTATTAAATGCCAATTTAGTTCCATCTTTATTAAAAGAGCAAAAACCACCATCAAGAATAGGAATTTCTTTGGGCATATCTCCATTTATAGAGACAGTAAAAAGTTGTCCTCTGAAAGAATTATACGAATGACAGCGAGAACGAAATACAATATTTTTACTATCAGGTGTCCAAGTCATTACAATGTTATTTGGTCCCATTCTATCTGCTACGTCGTCTCTATCCAAAGTAGCAGTATATGTCAAACGTTTTGGGACACCTCCATCAGAAGGCATTAAATATACTTCTGTATTTCCGTCGTATTGGGCAGTAAAAGCTATATATTTACCGTCAGGAGATATTTTAGCAAACATTTCATACCCTATATCGCTGGTAAGGCGTCTTGCCACTCCTCCTTGTAATGGTACTGTATATAAATCACCTGCATAAGTAAAAACTACCTGATTACCCATAACAGATGGAAAACGCAGCAACCTTGCTTCTGTCTGCTGGCTATATGCATAATAAAAAAAGCTTGCTAAAATTAAAAACAAAAAAAATTTCCTTAACATATGTTTACTTTTATGGTTTATAATTATTTACGCAAATATTCAACCAAAAATCAAAAGTTCAAAATTTTTTCCAGAACAAAATTCTCTAATAAAAGTCTGTATTTGCTTTAAGTCTTTTTCAAAATCTCTATCAGTACCAAAATTTACTACTAAAAGTAAAATTTTTGAAGTATTTTCATCTATTTTAGTTCGTTCAGAATCAGATGTGGGAGAACCAAAAGCTCCCAACGCATCTCTAAATACTGGTAAATTTTCAATATTTAGTTTTCCACGACCTATTCCGAAATATTCTTCATCTTTTCTACCTATGTCAAAAACTATTTTCTCTCCTTGAATTTTATGATAATCATATCCTCCAATAGAAAATCCGGTGTATATAGAAGCTAAATTTATGGTATCTACCACATTATCAATAAAATACAACCCCTTGCCTTTAACAATCCTTCTATAAAGAGATTCTGCCGATAAACGATATCTAGCAGGATCTTTACCAAATATTTTATATGCCTTCCGTGAATAAGCTATTTGCGGAATTTCTTTTATTTTTTCCAAAGGTATGTTTTGCTTTATCTCTATTATTTTTTGTATTTCTTTTTTTAATTCAGGACTATTTTTTTCATATTTTACATCAGCCTGAATATATCCAAGTTGAGTCTCGGGAACCTTCTTTTTTATTAAATCAGAAATTTTTACAATTTTCATAGTTTTATTTTTTCCAGACAAATTAACGTATAATAACTTTTTCAACAAAAACAGTTGTGATTGAAAATTCTTAACCAGTTTTTATAAATTTGTCAAAAGTTTTTCAATAAATGCATGCTCAAAAACAAATAATCCACTATAAACGCCAGTTAAAAAAAAATTTACCTATTGATAATCTTAAAGATAAAACTGAACAAACAAATATAAACAAAAAAAATTTCTTATTTATAGCTATTGCAATATTGATAACAGCAGCAGTTTACCTACCTACTTTTAATAATACCTATACTAATTGGGACGATGGTCATTATGTACTTGAAAACCATCTTATAAAGTCAATGAAAATCAGTAATTTAAAAAAATATTTTTTCTCTAAAAAAAGCTACGAACGCTATTATATGGGTAATTACCACCCTTTGACAATGATAACTTATAATTTAAACTATTTGCTTGCAAAAAAGGATAAAAATGG
The DNA here is from genome assembly GCA_964637235.1 of uncultured Bacteroidales bacterium. Taxonomy (GTDB): domain Bacteria; phylum Bacteroidota; class Bacteroidia; order Bacteroidales; family S143-33; genus CAZWVR01. The sequence goes on from CAZWVR010000046.1 coordinate 14,541, forward strand.
AGTACCTGCTCCGTTTTGGTTTCAATTCACAAACATCTTTCTGCATATTATATCTGTCATTTTCGTCTTTTTGATAATATTCCGACTATTAAAAAATAATATAATTGCCTTTCTAACAGCTCTATTTTTCGGTATAGGAACAATGCATGTAGAAAGTGTCGCATGGATTTCAGAACGTAAAGATGTACTTTATACTGCCTTTTATCTTATTTCACTATATCTCTACATTTTATATGTAGAAAAAAATAAAGCTGCATATTATTGGAACTCACTATTGATATTTATTATGAGTCTTCTCTCAAAAGGTCAAGCAGTAAGTTTATCCTTTTCAATAGTTTTAATTGATATTTGGTACGAAAGAAAAATTTTCTCCACAAAAGTTATTTTTGAAAAAATACCCTATTTTGTTCTATCCCTAATATTTGGACTAATAGCTATAGAAGCTCAAAAATATAGCAGTGCATTACAAGAAAAATATAACTATGAGTTATATAAACGTTTTGCTATTGCTGCTTACGGATTCACAATGTATCTAATAAAGTTAATTATACCTTACGGATTTTCAGCAATTTATCCATATCCTGATATAATCAATAAAACCGTACCGACATATTACTGGCTAATGTTTATACCATCTTTGGCTTTTATATATCTAATAATCATTGCATACAAAAAAAAGTGGAAAGTCATTTTCTGGGGCAGTTCATTCTTTATTCTAAACATAATACTACTACTGCAAATAATACCAGTAGGTGGAGCTATCTATGCCGATAGATATTCTTATATACCATCAATCGGAATACATCTAATAGTTGCATGGCTTATCTATAAATTTGCTACTGCAAAAGATAAGTTTAAAACCCCTGCATTCATCTTTACAGCTATATACATAACATTTATAGGTTTTTCAACAATAAAAAGAATTGAAGTATGGCGAAATAGTCTGACCCTCTGGCAAGACACAATAAAAAAACAGCCAAAAGCAGTAGTTGCATGGAACAACCTCGGTAGTGAATTCAATAAAAGAGCTCAAAAAATATCAGAAACATCACAGAATAAACAAAAAATTTTAGAATTAAAAAAACATGCTATAGAATGCTTCCAAAAAGCTATAAAACTAAAACCTGATTACAAAAGTGCATATTATAATTTAGGAGCAACACTTTTTGAAATAGCAAAAATGACAAATGACACTACAAAAGCCTCAGAAGCGGTAGAAAACTTTTCAAAAGCAATAGCTTATAATCCTACATTTATAGAAGCTATAAGAGAAAGAGGAACTGTTTACGATTGGCTTGGAAAATACCAAAACGCCCTCGCAGACTATACACTCGCCATAAAATTAAACCCCAATGATCCCAAAACCTACGTCAATAGAGCCGCTACTTACGGTAAAATAGGGGAGTACTATAAGGCAATAGCTGATCTACAATACGCACTAAAAATTAACCCGGACCTGCCAGAAGTATATTCCAATCTCGGATTGGCATATTTCTATACCAAAGATTACAAAAAAGCATTAGAAAGCCTAAAAAAAGCTATTGAATTAGAACCTCAAAACCCTGCAAGTTATTTTAATCGCTCCCTCGTATATGGAGCTATGAAAAAATATGACTTAGCTCTAAAAGACATCAATAAAACAATAGAATTAGGCAAAAAAACGCCAGATATCATATACTTTAAAGGCTATTACCTAATTCTCCTCGGAAACAAAAAAGAAGGCTGCCAACACCTACAAACCGCCGCAAATGAGCACTATATCTATGCTACAAAAGCACTTCAAGTTTTTTGCAATAAAAAGCAATAATAAATAAAAAAGGCTGCCGAGTTTACCCACTCACAAGCAGCCTAAAATAATCTTTGCCAATGAATCTCTACTAAACTTAATCTAATCCTTCAACATCATCACCATATATTTTCGAAAGCAACAACATTGCTCGCCTACTCATTCCCATACTTGAAAATCCACCGTCATGATATATGTTTTGCATAGTAATTTTACGCGTTAAATCCGAAAACAAAGTAATTACAAAATTAGCTAAATCATCACCAGTCGCATTACCCAAAGGTGACATTCTATCTGTAAAATCTAATAGTGCCTTTGCTCCACGAATACCACTACCAGCAGTAGTCATAGTCGGAGACTGAGAGACAGTATTTATCCTAACTCTTTTCTCCCTCCCGTATATATAACCAAAACTACGAGCTATTGATTCCAATAATGCCTTAGCATCAGCCATATCATTATACCGATAAAATGTCCTTTGAGCAGCAATATACGTCAATGCCACTACTGAACCCCATTCTTTTATTGCATCTAAATGATAAGCTACCTGCAACATCTTATGAAAAGAAACCGCAGAAATATCAAGAGTTTTCATATAATAATCGTAATTGACTTCATAATATTCCAATTTCTTTCTTACGTTCATAGACATACCAATAGAATGCAAGACAAAATCTACTTGTCCACCAAAAACTTCCATAGCACGCTCAAAAACATTCTTTAAATCTTCTGTTTTCGTAGCATCAGCAGGTACAATCTCTGACCCAGTCTTTTCCGCAAGCTCCTTTAATTGTCCAAAACGAATAGCAGCAGGAGTATTAGATAACAGCAATTGGGCTCCTTCTTCATAAGCCCTCTCAGCTATCTTCCATGCTAACGATTTGGAGTCTAATGCCCCAAAAATTATCCCTTTTTTACCTTGCAAAAGATTGTACATAATTTATTTTTTTTTTAAATCCATGAATTTGCAAATATAATAAAATAAAAATTTTTCTACTAATAGAACTATTAAAAATAACAAACTCTAAATATCTTAAAAACAAAATAAACTGTTTTATCTATCTAATTAAATAACAAATCAAAAAAAAACAAACTCAATCACATTTTTTTTCTATCTTTAAAAAAAAACTATGAA
>CAZWVR010000047.1:0-255 GCA_964637235.1 uncultured Bacteroidales bacterium
GAATGTTGTAAGCTTATCCGAAGGATTTGAAAAAATTAAAGCCTGGGTAAATTCATACTTTAATAGTCAAAGCTAATAATATGAAATTTTTAGGAATAAAAATTAAGACAATTACTTCAACTTTTAGAAACGTTGAATTTCTCAATTTTCATAAAAGCTATAAATTACCTCCGCCTTTGACTGTTGTAGGACTGGCAGGTTCAGCAATGGGGCTTAATCCACTGGAAGCTCAGAGTTTTTTTGAAGATAATAACC
>CAZWVR010000047.1:265-17054 GCA_964637235.1 uncultured Bacteroidales bacterium
CCTTTTTATTGGAGTTTATGGTAAATCCGCTGGAACTGTTAAGGATTTATGGAAATTTCGGACATTGGACAAAAGAAAAGGGCGTGCAATAAGCATAATCCTAAAAGAAGTTTTGTTTGATAATAATTTCTATATCGTTTTTGGCTCCGACAAATCAGAAGCAATAAGAAAACTACATGAAGCATTTATTAATCCTAAATTTGCGTTATTTCTGGGAAATAATGACAATATTGCAAAAATTGTAGATATTTTCAACCCTTGCTATGATATAAGCAGAACTGTGGAATATTGCATAATTAAAGGAAATATCATTGATAAAGTTCTTGAAACAGCCAAAATTAATAAACTTGACTTTTCTATATATACAAAGGCAGAGCCTATTGTTTATAGCCTGCCTATAAGATTTGATTATAAAGAAGGACCATATAGCTTCCGCACAGTAAAACAAAGAGCTGAGTTTTCTTTTGTTGCAGAAGCCATGCAACTGAATTTTGAGATTGAGGGAGTCAGGCTTGAAAATCAGATTTTTGTGCCTATTTTTAAATTTTGACATTATATGATTTTAGCGAAAACAAACCCAAATGAAAGTTTAGATGAGCATATTACATGGACATTAAATATTTTTAATCAAATAAAAAAGATTTATTTAAAGATCTTGTCAGAAGATGATTGGGAAAACATAAAAAAGGCTGTTATACTTCATGATATAGGAAAAATTACAGATAATTTCCAAGATTATATTCAAAAAGGACGGAGAAAAAATTTTTTCCGACATGAAATTTATTCTGCTGCTTTTATGTATTTTTCTAATCCATCATATTATAATAAAAATTTTTTTCCTATATGGGCTATCATATCTCATCATAAACCTTTAACAGAGTATTTTTTTATAGAAAATGTAGGAAAAAATATTGATATTACAACAAAAAGGATAGATATTGAGAAATTTATAGAAAAGTTTCTTCATTCAGAAGAACAATACAAAAGAGTTTTAATAAACTTTACAAACTTCAATTTAAAAGATTTATCTAAATTTCTAAATAAAGTTTTTAAAGAACATCCAAAAAAATTAACTCACACAGACAGAATTAAATATATTTTTTATAAAGCAATATTACAAACCTGTGATTGGCTTGCCTCATCTCATACCATACCTGAATTAACAATTGATTACAACGAAAATTATTTGATTAAAGTATTAAGAAATAAACTGATAGCAGAGGGAAAAATATCCGGAAAGCAATCACTGCAATTTAGAGAGTTTCAGTTAAAAAGCCTAAAAAAAACTAATATTATAGCTATTGCCCCCACGGGAAGCGGAAAAACAGAAGCCGCTCTTTTGTGGGCATCTTTGAAGGAAAACCACTCAAAAATCCTATATCTACTCCCAACACGTAATACTGCTAATGCTATTTTTCTTAGATTACAGAAATATTTTGGAAATAATAAAGTTTCTGTGGTACATAGCTCGGCTTACTTTTATAGAAAAGAGTTAGATGATTATAGCCATAAAAATTATTTGTTGGACAAAGTCTTTTATAGAGACATTACAGTAGCAACTGTTGACCAATTACTAACAATAGGTTATAATGTTGGATTCTGGGAACTGAAAACTTTTAATTTATTAGATGCCAAAATAATTATTGATGAATTACATATATACCAACCTTTTACCCTTGGATTAATAATTTCCTCGTTAAAATATTTATCTCAAAACTTTCATGCTAACTTTTACTTAATGAGTGCTACAATGCCTCAGAAGTTAATAACAGTTTTGCAGAATGAATTAAATATTCCAGAGGAAAACATTATTATAGAGAATGAATTGCTTGAACAGGCAAAAAATATTTATGAAATCAGGGAGAAAAATATATATGATTTGATACCAGAAATTGTTGAAGCAAGCAAAGAATACAGAAAAATTCTTATAGTACTAAATACAGTAAATGAAGCCATAAATGTTTATGAAAAGCTTTCAGAAAATATTTCACTAAAAAATCTTATGTGTTTTCATTCCCGTTTTACCAGCGTGGACAGAATGAATAAAGAAAAAAGATTACTGGAAAATGAAACTAAAAATAAACCTATGATTTTAGTAGCTACTCAGGTGGTAGAGGTCAGTCTGGATATTGATTTTGATATATTATTTACAGAAAATGCCCCTATTGATGCAATTATTCAAAGAGCTGGCAGGGTAAACAGAAAAGGAAAAAAGAATAATACTAAGGTTATTATATTTAAAGAAAATGAGCAAACATATTATGTCTATAAATTTAAAGAAATTCTTAGCAGAACTTTTGAATTTTTCAAAGAAAATAATTCAAAAAAATTAACAGAAAAAGAATTGAGACTATCAGTTGACAAAGTCTATGAAAATATTGATATACAGAACGATAATGAATATAAACGGGCTCTCAATTTGTATAATGAAATTCAGCAGCAATATCACTATATAAAAGATGTAATTCCAAGTGATGAGAAACTTTATACCCGGATAGGTCTGGAAACACAGGAAGTTATTCCTCTATGCTTTAAACAAGAGCTTGAAGATAAAGATGTTGCAGAAAAAATAAAATATGAAATTTCTATACGAAAAATTTATTGCAAAAAATTTTCTTGTATTCAGGATAAAGATGGGTTTTTATATATTGATGCTGACTATAATTCTGAAAAAGGTTTGATTTTAAAAGAAAAAAAGATGGAGTTTATTTAAGAAAAACACTTCATTTTCCATCTACCCCTTTGCCCTTTTCCCAACATACCATTGCGGACACGGGATGGACACAAGCTCCGTGGATTTTTCGGTAATTTGTTCCGTGAGTATTCTCCGCTGTTGCACAATCATTTTGTGGACGGAGGCTTGCGTTATGCTTAATTTTTAAAGTATGCAACATTTTTTTTTATTTTAATCTTTTAATTGATTAAAAACTCTTACTATGAAAAAATTTTCTCTATTATTATGGGCAATGTTATTTTATTTTGGGCTGTATGCTCAACATTTCAGTAGAATACTTATTCCTGATGGGATGAAAAAGATATCTCAATTAGCTGCTTTGGGTATTCCTGTTGATGATGCTTTTGCGCGAAAAGATGGTTTAATCATTGAACTAAATGATAATGAACTCCATCTATTGCAAGAACATCAAATACATTACCAGGTTTTAATTAAGGACGTAAAAGCCTATTATAAAAAACGTATTGCAAGTGTTTCTGAGGTAAAATATCCTAAGGATACACCTGAACATTTCCATTTAGGTTCTATGGGAGGTAATCTAACCTATGAGGAATTATTAGCAGAGCTTGATAGTATGCATAATCTTTATCCTAACCTTATTAGTGAAAAGACGCCTATAAGCACAGATACTATAACATGGGAGGGTAGAGAAATTTATTATGTAAAATTAACTGCTAATGTAAATCAACCTAATAATCGTCCGGAAGTTTTATATACAGGTTTGCACCATGCAAGAGAGCCTGTATCTATGATGCAACTTGTATATTTGATGTGGTGGCTTCTTGAAAATTATGGCATAGATGATGAAGCTACTTATTTTTTGGATAATTTCAATATTTACTTTGTACCTTGTGTAAATCCTGATGGATACGTGTATAATGAAACTACTGATCCTGATGGAGGAGGAATGTGGCGTAAGAACAGACGAGATAATGGCGATGGAACTTATGGCGTAGATTTAAATAGAAATTATACTTTTAACTGGGGATATGATGATAATGGTTCCTCTCCCGATCCATCAAGTGATACTTACAGAGGGCCATCTCCCGCCTCTGAACCAGAAACTAAGTTAATGATAAGCTTTATTGAGCGGCATAATTTTAAACTTATTTTAAATCATCATACATACAGTAATCTTTTAATTTATCCTTATGGTTATGATGAAGTTTATCCCGAAGACTATGATGTATTTAGAACCTATGCCACAATAATGACTCGTGTAAATCATTTTGCTATCGGTACTCCTTGGGAATTACTATATCCTGTTAACGGAGATGCTAATGATTGGGCGTATGGTACTCATCAAATTTTAGCAATGACACCAGAAACAGGTGGATATCAAGACGGATTTTGGCCTTCTTCTGATAGAATTATTCCCCTATGCGAAAATAATATGGAAATGAATAAATTTTTAATAAGATTAACTGGTAAATATGCAGAAGCTCAAGACGCCGGAGATGCTCAAATACCAATTTTTGGATATGAAAAAATTAAATTACAATGTTTAGGTCAAGACACTAATGCTACTTTTAAAGTTTATTTAACAGGAGACAAGGTATTATACTCGGATACTTTGACTTTTTCTGATATGTCACTGCTCGAAATTCGCGCAGATTCTTTATTCTATCTCTTAGATACAAATCTTACAGCCAATGATACCCTTTCTTTTGATATTGCTGTTGACAATGGTTTAATAACATACAAATTCCCTGCGCATAAAAAGATTGAAAAGATACAAACTATATTTTATGACCCTTGCGATAATATGAACAATTGGATTTCAAATCAATGGAATATTACTACCGATGATTTCCATTCTGCGCCGTCATCAATTACAGATTCTCCTGATGGAAATTATCAGAATAATACTTCTAATACAATAACTTCCGAATCAATAGATATTTCCGGTTATAATAACTTGTTTCTGAGTTTTTGGGCAAAATGGGATATTGAAAATGATTATGATTACAACTATATACAAATTAGTCCAGATGGCACAAACTGGCATTATATAGAAACTCAGTATGCACAAGATAATGGACACGGTACTGCCTATACCGGCTCTCATGATTGGGTGAACGACTATGCAGATATTTCTCAATATGCTTCATCTAATTTTAAAATCCGTTTTACTTTAAATTCAGATCAATCTATCACAGGTGATGGTTTTTATTTTGACGATTTAAAAATTTTTGCACGTAGAGAAAATACTCCACCACAAATAACAGGGCAAAATCAGATATCTTTTAACGGAGATAGATATACTATTACCCCTAACGATATACAAATTAATGACCCTGATAATGATAATAAGTTTTTTGTCTTTGTATATCCTGGGGAGGGATATCACGTCGAAAATTTTAATACTATTGTCTTAGATAATGGTTATAAAGGTATTTTACATGTTCCGGTAAAAGTACACGATGGCTATGATTTCAGTAATTTTTATACTTTGACAGTTAATGCTTCTACAAATGTTGAGATAAGTAAAAATTTAACTATATATCCGAATCCTGTTAAAAATTTTATAGTGATATCTGCTGATAAAAATATTCGTAATGTTGAAATCTATACCCAGAATGGTAGAAAATTAATGAGCTATCCTATTAACAAATTATATACAAAAATTAACTTTGCTTCTTATCCTTCGGGAGTTTATTTTTTGAAAATTATAACAGATGATGGAGTGAGAAGTGCTAAAATTATAAAAATTAACAATTAGAAAATTTATTATATCCAAAGACAGAAGTGGGCTATTTTGGCGTAGTCTGCTTCTGTCTTTTTTATTAGTAAAAATGAAATCAATTGAATATGTTTCCTATTGCCCTTTGCTTTTCATTATAAATTAAAGCCTCATAATTAGTTTAATTGTTCTGCACAAAAAAAATTAATTAAAAAAAAGCTTTGGTTAAATATTTGCTTTTAATTCAGAAATTTTTTATTTACTTTTGTTCAAAATAGTAGTGTTATGATTAGGTTTAAAGATATTAGCCTACGGTTGAAATTTATATACATCGTAATTTTAATAATGATTTTGGCAATAGGGTTTGGTATTTTAATTTATAATGCTGATTATAAAGAAAATAAAATTAAATCTAATTTGGAAGCTATCCATAGTTTAAAAACAGAGATATATAAATTTGAATCTAAATTATCTCAGTTAGAAATTCTTACTTATAATATTGCTTCTGAGAGCAGAAAAGAGAAGCTTTACTTTTATCATAGAAAATTACTGGAATATAAATTAGTTTTTGATACTCTTATGAATTTGGATTGGAGGAGATATAAACCAATATTAGCAGAGCATGAATTTACCGAAGTGAACTTTAATTTAATGGATACAGTATTTTCATATAAGAAGCGGGTAAAATCTATTTTTGCAGCTATTGGGACAATGTATAGATATAAAGAATTAGTCTTAAATGAAAAACTTATTCGCGAAAATTATAGACAATTACTCGAAGAACAAGCTTCACTTCGGGATTTATATTTAACAATGGATTCTGTTAGAATTGAAACTATTGTAAACAAATTGCTTTTTACATATCGTGATGAAGTTGATAGATATAAAGATTTTATTACTGAACGGGTCAATGGAGCTTTACATTCATTGAATGTTATTGATAATATGCTTACAGATATAGAATATCGCTATTATAGTCAAGTCCATAAAGTTTCTCACCGAAAGCTTGTATATGCAGCAATCTTTATTATACTTTTTGTATTCTTAGTTTTGTTTATTTCTTACTATTTAATAGATAAAATGTGGCAACCGCTTCATGAAATTATTGAAATAACAAATAAACTTTCAATAGGAGAACTCCCTGAATATAAAGCAGAAGATAGATATGATGAGGTCGGACTTATCGGAGAAACATTGGAAAAGCTTGTGCTTGGATTAAAACAGACAATAAATTTTGCCCAAGCATTAAGTAAAGGTAATTTTGATTATAAATTTAAGCCAATGTCAGAGAAAGACGTTCTTGGTGCGGCTCTTATTGAGATGAGAGAAAGTCTTTTATTAGCAAAAAAAGAAGAAGAAAAACGAAAAAAAGAGGACTATATACGAAATAGAAGTGCAGAAGCTACTGCTTTATTTGCAGATATACTTCGTAAATACCAAAATAAATTAGATAAACTCGGCGATGAGATTATTATCAATCTTGTGCGATTTTTTAACGCAAATCAAGGTATGTTCTTTATTTTAAATGATAAAGATGAAAGCCATAAATATTTGGAGCTTCTCTCTGCGTACGCTTGGAATAGAAAAAAATATCTTGATAAGATAATTGAAATAGGCGAAGGACTTGTCGGGGCTGTGGCAATAGAAAAATTTACTGTATATATGACAGATGTCCCAGAAGATTATATTGAAATAAAATCTGGTACAGGAGAAGCCTCTCCTACCTCAATTTTAATTGTACCTTTGATTAGTAATGATGAGGTGCTTGGAGTGATAGAAATTGCTTCTTTTTATGAATTTGAAGCTTATGAAATTCAATTGATTGAGAATATTGCCGAAAGTATTGCAGCAACTCTTAGAACTGCAAAAATGAATGAACAAACAGCTGAATTATTGGAGAGATTTCAAGTCCAGACAGCTGAAATGAAAGAACAAGAACTTGTTATGCGACAAACTATTGAAACTCTGAGAAAAACAGAAGAAGAGTATAGAAAAAAAGAAAAAGAACTTCAAGAATCACTTAAAGATTTGGAAGCTCTTAATAAACAGCTCCAATATAAAGATGAGCAACTTAAATTAGAAGTAGAAAAAATTAAAAAACAATATCGTGAAAAATTAGAGCAACTTGAAAAGCATAAAAAGCTTACTGATGAAATATTAAAAGCTACCTTAGCCGCTATATTTATAGTTAACTCAGAGGGAAAAATTACTTTTGTAAATAAATCTGCATTAGACCAATTTGGTTATTCCGAAGAAGATTATAAAAATAAAACAATTGATAAATTTTTTGATATTGTCATTCCTAAGGGTGAAACTTTATATTCATATTTTAAAAATAATATACAAGAATTTAAAGAAAAAGGCAAAGAGCTTAAATTTATAAATAAATATGGAGAAAGAATTGATGTTTTGGTACATGTTATTGAGAAATTTGATGAATTGATTTTATTTGTTAAAAATATGGCTTTCTATAAAGAAAGACAGCAGCAGATTGAAAAGCAAATTGAGCAGTATATGAAGAATGAACTTGAATTATTAAGGAAAATAGAACTGCTCAAAGATATTTTAAGACAAAATAACATTCCGGAACCTGATTTTTCTATAATTAAGAAAAAATTAGTTGATTTCTCTGAAAAATTCCATCTTGGTATAGAAGTAATAGATAAACAACATGCTAAATGGTTTGAATTTATCAATAAATTATATCTGGCTCTTGAACAAGGCGAAGCACGATCTAAACTTAATGAAGTTTTTAAAGAATTAGTAGATTATACAAATTATCATTTTGGATTTGAGGAAAAATATATGAAAGATTTTAAACTGCCTATATATGAAAGTCATAAGAATAAACATCAGGAATTTGTGAGTTCTTTATTAGAATTATATAATGAATATCTTTCTGGAAAGGTGGATACACCTTATAAATTATTGCTTACTTTGAAAAAATGGGTCGAAAGTCATGTATTATACGATGATAGAAAATATGCAGATGATTTCCGTAAACATGGTTTAAAATAAGAATATTAGCTTTGTGGCTTTTGTTTAAATTATTTGATAATAATTCCTATACGTTTTTTTCCGTCCATTTTGATAATTAAAGGTTTAGGGAAACGAATATGTTTTATATATTCAGATTCATAGATAACCTGTTGCGAATTTAATATATCCCATCTTATTAGATGTTCTTTATTGTTATGATGTACAGTAAAATATCCAATATTCATAGCTACTACGTTATGGAAAAAATGGGATCCAGCCGAGGAATCGAGAGGGAAACCCGGTAGACTTATTTCTACTATAACTTTTGCTTTTGAGATTTGCGTCCAAGCTACTGGTATTCCTATCCATCTATCACGAGTACCCCATCTACCGGGTCCTATTAAGACGTAATTTTTATTTTCTGTTATAAATCGTTTATTGATTTGTTCTATTTCTTTTGCTATTTCCAAAGTTTTACTTTTGTCAAAAGTTTCTGGTTTTACAAATACAATGTCGGTAATATCTGATATTTTGCCGTTTCCCATAGAAATATTTGTCTTTAATATGATTCTATTTTTATCGATTTTGTCAAAATTAATGTTGAAGTCTTCAAGACTTCCTAATAAAGGTTTAATTTGAAGTAAATAGAATGTCGCAATTCCGTTATTATCTTTGTTTAAATCCACGGCAAATTCAATTTCTACTGGCGAGCCCATAGCTTCTTGGGCAATTTCCAGCATTTCTGATATTGTATCTGCCAGTGGTATATAATCATATTTTAGTATATCCGCAAAGTCTAATACTCTTGGACCGGGTTTATCTAAGCCCGGACTTAATGTTTTTGTATCTGGATTATATACAGAGGCTAAATGTTTTAAGGTACCATGTCTTTCTGCATCCCAGATGTCCAATTTTGCAATGCTTACATTTTCTCCTTGTTCTATAAAATCTAAATTTTTGCTATTTAAATCAACTGCATAAAAGTAAGTTTGAGAATTATTATAGAGGTCTTCTATTGTTTGATTTTGCAATTTTGGATATTTAGGACAGAATTTAAAAGCTTTTTCTCCTTCTACTACATATACTCCTAATCCTAAGGCAATTGTGGCATATCCATCTTCTGGTTTTATATAAGAAAAGGGATAATAGTTATATGATTGGGCTACTCCACTGATATGAGGATAATAGTAATGTTCATATTGATTTCCGATAACTTTTTGTATAACTATTGCCATTTTTTCTTCTTCTATCTTATAATTTATCGCAGTAATATAATGTTTAGCTTTAGGTGAAAAGACAGATGCATAGACCATTTTTATTGCATTAGCCAGTTGATGAACTCTTGTATCTATATCATTTAAGCTGTTTGGTACGATGTAAGTTTCAAATATCCCTGCAAATGGTTGCATAAGTGAATCTTCAAATAGCCCGGAGGATCTAACTGCCAGAGGTTTTCTTATTCGTTTTACGATTTTGTATAAACGTTCCATTAAACTATCGGATAGCTCGGCTTCTAAGAAACGCTGTCTGATTAGTTTGAAATCTGTTTCCTCTATTGCAAATGTTTTTAAATTATTTCTTTCAAGAAATTCGTCATATTCATCTGTTCCAATGATGAAGGTATATGGTGTTTTTATATGCATTTTTGTGTAGGAAGAGATGTCGTATTTATATATTAAGCTATGAATGAAGGCAATTCCTCTACCTTTGCCACCCAATGCACCTGGTGCTAATGAGACTATATTGCTTTCATTTTCTAATTCTTCTTCGCGGAATTCTACTATTTTGCCTTTATTTTTTTCGTATTTGATTTGTTTAATTTTTTTAATCAGATACTCTCTTATAGCGCTGATATTATTATTAAAATCTTCTAATGTTTTTTTAGCGAGGTCATCTGCTAATTTTATTTCACCTCTGGCTATAAGCCATAGAGAAAAGTGGTTTTTAGAAGCGTGATATCTCAGGGTTTCGTCTGGGATAATATATAGCATTTGCTCAAATTCATCTAAGGTTCTGGCTCTACAATATTTATTCGGATTATCAGGGCAGGGGAGAGGATCTCCTTTATCATTTTTTTTGTAAATAAAGTCCCCAAAGCCCATTTTAAATTGAATAATTTGCTTGATATCTTCGGCTAAGGTATCTGAGTTTTTATATATGAAACTACAACCTAATTCGTTTGCAAGTTTTATATTTTTATAATCAGATGATTGGACTACGATTGGAAAATCTTTTGGTTTAAAGAGTTTTTTTACATAAAGGATAAAATAGCGTCCTGCTTTATTTGTTTTTTCTCCATTTAAATAGAATTCTACATCTGTGATTATTCCCAGAAAATATGGCTTATATTTTTCCAGGAGCCTTTTTGCTTCCTCATATGAATGGGTAAGGAGAATTTTAGGTCTAGCGCGTAATCGTAGAACTTTATATAATTCGTCCAGGGTAGTGACGTCTTCTATAACTCTTTGAGTTTGTTTAAATACATTCATATAAAGTTCAGGAAGATATCGAGAGTAGTATCTTATTGAATCTTCTATAAGCATAATAATTCGTGTGTGGCCTATTTTTGTGTCGTTGTCAAGGTTTATTCTATCTTCTAATAATTTAATCATTGTGAAAAATATACGGGAATCGCCGTTCCAAACAAAAATATTGTCAACTTCTCCGTTTAGTTTATATTTTTCAAATTCTTTTATATAGGCATTATTGTTGAGTAAATAAAAGATAGGAATATAAGGAAAATCTTTTTTCAATTTTTTGCAGATTTGTACAGGAGTTTTTTTGTCGATGCCTACCATTATTATTATCATATCAAAGTGTTTCTTTTTCATTTCCTCGTATGCTTCTTGATATGATATAACAGCGGTTACTCTTGGTATTGAGGTAAGGTTAAATTTTGAAAATTCTCCTGCTACTTGTTGTGTAAAATTCCCTTCGCTTTCAATTGTGTAGGCATCGTAGAGGGTTGCAATAAGTAGTATTTCTTTTACTTTGAAGGGCATTAAATCGTGGAATATATCTCGTTCATAGTAGTTTTTATATATGAATTGTTTTAATTTTCTTTCTCTTCGCGATATTTCCATTATTTTTATTTCCAGCTCGGAATCATTTTTAATTGGGCGTAAGTTCTCAATCTCAAAGTCGTATTTTTGGGCTATTTGTTCTGCTATGATATTTAGTGTTTTGAGTTCTCGTATATATTGTTGCAGAAAGTTTCTGAATTTGATGTTTTTGTCATGAAATATATAAAAATTACCTTTTGTATTAGACTTTTTTTCTCTGAAACTGATTTTTATTATAGGTAATAATTTTTGATGTTTTTTGCATAATAGAGTTTCTTCTCCTAAGTTTATTCCTATATGTATATGGTTATCTTCTTTGAATATTTCGGAAAGAACTATGCATAATTTGTTTAATCTTAGGAGTAGATTGTTGTTATTTTTAAAAATTTCGTCTATTTTGTTGAGTAATAAAAGAATATCTTTATTCATTTTTTTGTACAAAAATAGTATTTTTTGATGTGATATTTATAGATTAAGTAAGTTTTTTAAGTTTTATTAAATATATTGTCAAAAAGGGTAGGTTATTTTTTATATTCAAGGATGAAATATGCTGTTATTAGCCCTATAAATAAACCGATAATTGAGCCATATATAGCTATTAGTGTACGGCGTTTTTTTATGCCGGTTATTTTACCAGTTTTATAGAATTTATTGGA
Organism: uncultured Bacteroidales bacterium; assembly: GCA_964637235.1. Classification (GTDB taxonomy): domain Bacteria; phylum Bacteroidota; class Bacteroidia; order Bacteroidales; family S143-33; genus CAZWVR01. The sequence goes on from CAZWVR010000047.1 coordinate 12,380, forward strand.
TTTATATTCTGTTGGTATATCTATGTTTTTGGGAGTTATTGCTGAAACTATTATGACATATCCGAGAGATATAACAGGTGCTGGGGAAATGGGTAATCCAATAGCGGCTAATATAAATGGTGCTGTAATTCCACTGAGTAATCCGCCGCTAAAAATCCATATATTTTTGTATTTTAGTCCATCTTGCTTTCCCCGAATGTAATTGACCATTTGGTAAAGTGTAGATATTTTTCCAGTATCTTCGTAAAAGAAGGTAGTATCTTTTGGGCTTACAATAGCGAAGACGTCTTCAATATCTTCGTATTTGGTTTTACCTTTCCAATTTATAAATGCAACGGTCGTGCTATCATAGCTAACTTTTTGAGCGGCTTTTATTGTACCATCGTAAAACCATATTTCTTTTTGTTGGGCATATAATAATGTGGGCAGTAGTATAAAAAGGATTATAAGTTTATTCATAATTATCGTTTTTGTTTTTTAATATCATAAACTTTGCCAAACTTCTTTTATAACGTTAATTTTTTATTTTTGCATATAAATTTACTTCAATGTTTTTTCTTGTTTTTATAATTTCCATAATTGTAATGATATTTGTTATATTAGGTTTGGGTGTGCAGACTTTTTTTTCAAAGAAGAAAAAATTTCCTGAGACGCGTATTGGGCATAATAAGCATATGCGTATGAGAAATATTCACTGTCCAAAGACACTGCAAACTCGTGTAGATAAAGGTATTGATGATAGCTTTACTGGTTGCGATACTTGTTTTTAGTTATCTTCTTGATAATGAATGTATTATTGAGTTAAATATATACAAGCCGTCAGTATTACCTAATTCGTCGTCAGCAGCGCGTTCCGGATGAGGCATTATCCCATATACATTCTTTTCTTTATTACAGATTGCTGCAATATTTTCTATTGATCCATTCGGATTGAATTTTTTAGATAGATTGCCGTATTTATCGGAGTATCTGAATAGTATTTGTTCATTTTTTCTCATTATAGTTATTGTTTTACCATCTGCATAATATCGTCCTTGCGAGTGAGCAATAGGGATTTTCAGAGGAGTATTAGTATCTACCAGAGCTGTAATTATGCTATTTTTATTATCAGCTTTTATATAAACATTTTTACATACGAATTTTCTATTATCGTTGGGGAGAAGCGTTCCGGGTAGTAAACCTGCTTCGCATAATATTTGAAATCCATTACATATTCCCAGTACAAAGCCTCCATTTTGTGCAAATCTGATAACACTTTGCATTATTGGAGAATATTTTGCCAGTGCTCCTGCACGTAAATAGTCTCCATAAGTAAAGCCCCCAGGGAGTATTACTCCATCTATGCCTTTTAAATTTGTATCCTTATGCCATAAACGGATAACTCGTTGTTCTAAAATTTTTTCTAATACATATGCAACATCGTCGTCGCAGTTAGAGCCCGGAAAAGTTATTACTCCAAATTTTAGTTTCATTTTTTCTTTTTTGTTTTCTTTTTCTCTGTTTCTTTGGGTTTTATCCCTTCATCGTTAGAGTGGGACATATTTGTCTTTTCTTGCTTTGTTGTTTGTAGAGAGTTTTTAATAGCGAATATTAAATATATGATTATAGTAAGTAAAACAATCCAAGAGCCTATGCTGCCGATTTTTGAGCCTATTGTACATACCTTAGGCCGAAATACCATAGTAATTATGTGTTTGCCCTTAGGAACTGATAATGCCCGTAGGATATAATTTGCACGTACAAGGGAGGCTTTTTGTTTATCTATATATGCTTGCCAGCCTTTTGGATAATATATTTCTGAAAATACTACAAATGCATCTATGGGACTATAATATTCGTATTTTAATGTATCTGGACTGTAATATATCAAACGTATCCAAGCTGAATCTAATTCTGTTTTTAGGCTAATTTCTGGATATTTACCTGGGAATTTGGATTTGTCTATAACTGCGGTAGTTGCGAGATTAACTTTTCCTAATGCGTCTATTTCTTTTTGTGGACTATTTACAAATTTATAGTTTTTTACGAACCATGCGTGTCCGAATGCATATTTGTTTAATAGAGGGAATATTGAGTGGTTTATTATTAAATACTTAGTATTTAGCATGTTTAGAATTTGCATATTTGGTAGAACGTCGTCTATGTTTACTGAGGTATCCGATAGTGCTTTTTGAAGCATTTGTATTTCATATCCGAGATATTTGTCTATTATGTCTTGGTATCTATGCAGCTTAGCACCATGATAGCCTCCAATATTTTTGTGGAAGTATGATGTTCTGGCATCTGTAAATGGATTAGTTGTTAAGTCAGCAACCCTGAAATCCGGATCAGTGTCTTTTTGTAAAAATTTGTCAGCTATGGAAGGATTAAAAAATGCATTTACTTTTCTTTTATTTTGATATTGGTCTGCGGAAAGATATCGTCTATCGACAGACCACATATCTGCGAATATGAGGACAATTAAAATTCCCAGAAGTGCATTTTTATTTTTAAGCCAACCTTTTATGTAGAATAGGATTAAGCCTGCTGCAATGCTTATAAATAAGAAACTTCGTATTGCATCCGCTTGGAATATAGCTTTTCTTGCCAAAGTTAGCTGTAATATAAAATCTTGTATTTGTTGAGCTATTTGTGGGCTTTGTTGACTTAATTGATTAAAATATTCTTTTTCTTGATTTGAAAGGAAGTTAAATATTCCTGGAAACAAAAAGAATAATAATGCTAAGCCTCCTGTGAATCCGTATGCTATCCAAAAATATGTTTTTAGCATATTTTTTTTCTTTTTTTCATCCTTTTCCTCTTTTTCCTTTGATTCTAATAATTCTTTTATTGCCATAATTGCTAGAATTGGTACTGTAAGGGAGGCCACTGTTAAAATCATTGAAACTGTGCGGAATTTGTTGTAATAAGGGAAATGGTAGAAAAATAGATCTGTTAATATCGGGAAATTTTTGCCCCAGGAGAGCATAATTGATAATATAGTGGCAGTGATAAGCCACCATTTAATCCGGTTTTTAATTATAAACATTCCGAATAAAGCCAGAAAAACGATTATAGCACCAAAATAAACAGGACCAGAAGTAAAAGGTTGATTTCCCCAGTAGTGATTCTGTTGAGCTATTATATCCCTATATTGTGGAGAGATAGCCTTCATAGCATTAGGGTCATTACCTATTTGTCCTGAGGCTCCTCCTTTGATGTTAGGTATAAAAATTGAGAAACTTTCGGCAATGCCATAACTCCAACTTAAAGCATAATCTTTATCAAGTCCGGTATTTTTTGTATCTTGTGCAATTTCGCTTTTTCCTCTTATACTGTATTTGCTCATTTCATAAGCTTCCCATAGAGAAACTATGTTAGGAAGGATAGAAAGTATGAAAATTCCTAATGTAAAGCCAAGAGCAATAAAAAAATGTCTTAATTTTTTGTCTTTTAGAAGGTAGAAAAATTCAAAAAGAATAAACAGACCTAAAAGTAGGAGTGTGTAGTAAATTATTTGCATATGTCCTAAGGAAATAGATACACCTAAGGATAAAATTGCTAAAATAGATCCTTGCCAATATTTTGCTTTTTCGTATATTAAGTAAAAACCTCCAATGATCATAGGCATATAGCCCAATGCAAATGCTTTTGTTATATGACCAGCAATTATTATTATGATATTATATGATGAAAGCCCATATGCTAATGCTCCTATTGCAGATATAAATTTGTCAAATCCAAAAGCCAATGCTAGTAGATAAAAGCCTACAAAATATAAAAATAAAATAGATATATCTCTACTGCCTAAGTTTCTTACGAATTTTTGTATGCTATGAAAAATAAAATTATGTTTTGGAGTTTCTGAAACTTGGTAAGATGGCATACCTGAAAATAGTTGAGGAGACCAGCAGTTATATTTGCCAGTCTTTTTATGATATATAGTGCTCTGATGAGAAACTCCTATGGCATGTAAAATATCGCCTTGTTGTAAAACTTTGCCTTCTATTGAAGGATATAGATATATTACACTTAATAACCAGAATAAAAATATAATGCCAAAATGCGGTAATAATTTTTTTAAGTTTTCTGACATTGCTTTTTAATTTTAATTTGTCCAAAAATAAAGTAAAAAACACTTTTGCCAAAATTATTTACAACCTAATTGCTATTTTGTATCTATTACGAAAATAAAAGAAGATTTTACATTAACGAACTCAGTAGTTTGTTTTTTGTATTTAGTAGTCAGAATATTGATTTTTTACAACTACAAGTAAGAGTTTAAATTTTATAAGAAAATTTGCGTTCTTTTGTCATATTTTTTATTTTAACGGGCGTTGTTTCTTGCAACTTTTAAGGAGTTCATTATCTTTTATATGAAAATAGCAGATGAAATAATTAAAAGATTAAAACAACGCGATAAAAAAACTTTTGCTTGGCTGTTTAGTGAATATAAACAGATAATTAAAGGTATTGCATTGAGATATGTTAAAAATGATGAAATTGCTGATGATATTTTACAAGAGACTTTTGTAATCGCTTTTGAGAAGATCGATCAATATCAAAGTAGAGGTTCTTTTGAAGGGTGGCTGAAAAGAATTACTATTAATTTGTCTTTGAAATATTTAAAAGATTTAAAGAAAGAACTTTCTGAATTACCTGAGGATTTTCAGCTTGCCCAAGATTATGAATCTGA
>CAZWVR010000048.1:0-16937 GCA_964637235.1 uncultured Bacteroidales bacterium
CTATAATAGCTATAAAATATCAAATTATGATTGTAATCACTATATTCGTCGGTTCAATGCTAGCGTCTTAATAACTTTCGCTATCCTAAACCGAAGCTTCTTTGACAAATTTGATATGCCCAAAGAACTTAATTAACCCAAAATTTTGACCACTATAATTAGGTAAAACTCTATTTGAAAAAATATAAATTCACTTCAAAATAAAAAAGGCTGCTTAGCGCAGCCCCCGCTGACCGGCCAGGATTCGAACCTGGACAAGCAGAACCAAAATCTGCGGTGCTACCGTTACACCACCGGTCAATTGCAAGGCAAAAATAATTTTTTTATTCTAAAAATGCAAATTTTTTTCCAAAAAAATTATTTACTCACTGCTGATGTGCTATCGCTCTGACTTATATTATGCTTTGTATTTAATATCTCTACAATAGTATCTGTAATATCCAAACCTTTATCTCCATATAAAAGTGTTCGCCCTGTGGCTGTATAATTATTACTGAAAATCAAATCATATCGCTTGTCTGCATTAAATTCATTTACTGCAACAAGAATACTATCATATACACGTGCTGATATTGCAGCTTGATCATTCTGTAATTCTAACGCCTTTTGCTGCTGCCATTGATTAAGTTTATCTTGTTCATTTAAAAGTTTCTGCGCCTCAGATTGATAGGTAGCTGTTGTTATTAAATGCTGACTATATTTCTGCTGCAATTGATAAGAACGACGCTGTATCGAAAGCAATTTTGAGTTAAGCTTCTTCTGATATTCATCTTGTTTCTTTGACAATTGCAACATTAAAATATTGTATAAATCGTAGTTATTTAATAAAGTGTCAATATTTACATAAGCTATTTTTAAAGGCTTTGGTTTTGATACTGCCTCGCTTTTTTTAGCTTCTTTATGATGATTTATATGAACTATAAACACGATTAAAGATAAAACTAAGGCAACAATACTCAGAAAAAGTGATAAACCATTATTTTTCATAGTAAAATTTTTTGCCAAAGAAAAAAATTATTTTACAATTGTCAAAATAGTTTTTCCCGAAAATAACAATAACTTTCAACAACATACAATTTTTTAGCATATTATTACGACTCATATTCGCTCAAAATTCTATTTTATGCCAAAATATAAAGAAATAATTAAACATAATTTTATTCTATTAACTCTAAGCGCATTATTTTGGATAATCGCCGGAATTCTCTTAATAAAAACTAATAAAATCCAACTACATATTTTTCTGAATACTTATCATTCTCATTTTGCTGATACCTTCTTTAAATATATCACTTTCTTAGGTAATGGTTTTTGGTTTATAATTCTGATATTTTTGGTCTATTTATTAAAAAAAGAATATTTTTCCCCCACATTGGTATATGGCATTATTTTATTGATAATCATTCAATTTTTAAAGCACACATTCCATCTTCCTCGACCTATGGCTATGTTTGAAAATATGCATATCCATATTGAACCTGTTCAAGGTGTCCGTGTTCTAAAAAATAATTCCTTTCCATCAGGCCATACCGCAACAGCTTTTGCAATCGCTTTTGTAATTTCTACAATAACAAATAAACATTACATACAATTGTTAACTTTTATATTTGCTTTATTAATAGCATATTCACGTATATATTTGCATCAACATTTTTTTATTGATGTTTGCTTTTCCTCTTTTATTAGTATTTTTACAGGAGTAATTATTTTTAGTTTATACAATAATGAAGCTAATAGCAACAACTTATCAAGGTTTAGAAAACGTCTTAGCAAAAGAGATAACCCTTCTGGGAGGTACGAAAATTAAAGTCCTAAACCGTGCCGTTGAATATAATGGAGATTTAAATTTACTTTACTCATCAAACTATAACCTAAGAACAGCACTTAGAATACTAAAACCTCTAAAAAGTTTCTATTTTAAATCTCCGCGAGATTTATATAACAATATATACAAATTATCTTGGCAAGAGTTTTTCTCGTCCAAATATTCTATTGCAGTAAAAGTAAGTGGTCAAACAAGTATATTTAAACACAGTGGATATGCAGCATTGAAAGCAAAAGATGCAATAGTAGATAAATTTAGATTTACAAAAAGAATACGTCCAAATGTAGATAAAAAAAATCCGCAAATTATTATAAATCTGCATTTTAAAAATAATAAATGTGATATATCTCTGGATAGTTCAGGAGAACCACTCTTTAAACGTGGATATAGAAAACAAACCATACAAGCACCTTTAAGTGAAGTATTAGCAGCTGGACTAATACTGCTAAGTGAATGGGATAAAAAAATGCCTTTTATAGATTTTATGTGTGGCTCCGGTACTATTCCCATTGAAGCTGCTTTAATTGCTACCAATACCCCTCCCCAAATTCTAAGAAAAAATTTTTCATTCTTTTTTTGGAAAAATTTTGATAGTAATTTATGGAAAAAAATACTATATTCGTCAAAGAAAAATATTATTTCGTCAAAAGTAAAAATATTAGCTTCTGATAAAGATCCAAACGCAATAAACATAACAAAAAAAAATATATTAAATTTGCCGTTGAAAAAATTAAATTTTAATATTTTTATTTCGGATTTCAGAACCTTAAATTTAAAAGATAGCGAATATTTTATAATCACAAATCCACCGTATAATCTAAGATTAAAAACTGATATAAAAAAACTATATAAAGAACTGGGCGATAGTCTTAAAAAAAATTTTTTACCAGGTTCAATAGCGTGGATATTTACTGCTAATTTACAAGCTCTGAAATATATTGGTTTACAAATAAAACAAAGGATTGTTCTATATAATGGAAAAAATGAAGCAAGATTTATTAAAATCCCACTCTACTAACAGTTCTGTAATGAAAGAAATAAAAAATTTATATCATATTCATAAAAACAAATATCAGAGAAAGATAATACTCTCCTTTATTGGAAATATGAACGAGGAAATAATTGAAAATATACTAACCGATATAGAAAATTTATCCATAGATAAAAACGCATTAAAAAAAATTTTTTACATAAGTGTAGAAGTTCTACAAAATATCTATCACCATAATAACCATCAAAACAAAATTTTTTATTATTTTTTAATTGAAACATCCAATAGCTATAAAATAATTGCTGCTAATCCTGTTGATATATATACAAAAAATAAGATAGAAACTCATTTAAACAACTTAAATTCAATGGAATACCCGCAAATAATAAATCTCTATCAAGACATCTTAAAAAACGCTAAACATTCTCAAAAAGGAACTGTTGGCTTAGGCTTTATAAGTATAAAACGAAAAATAAAAGATAAACTAAATTTCATATTTAAAAAAATAGATTTTTCCAATTTTATTTTTATCTTTGAACTGTCAATAAATAAAAGCAAAAAATAATCTAAATATGAAACAATTAATTATCAAAGCAACTTCTAAAACACCATTTATAAAATTTGATCCTGAAACAGGTATATTAGAGATAAAAGGTAGATCTATACCAGAAAATGCAATAGAATTCTATAAACCATTAGTTGAATGGCTTAATGAATACGCAGAAAATCCTAAGGAAAAAACGGAAGTTCATATACAATTAGACTATTTCAATACCAGTTCCTCTAAATGTATTTTAGATATATTTAAGAAATTAGAGTCTATTCATAAGAAAGGACATCCGGTTGTAATAAAATGGTATTACGAAGAGGACGATGAAGATATGCTTGAAGCAGGTGAAGATTATCAATCTATATTAAAAATACCTTTTGAAATGATAGAGATAGAAGGGGAATAAAAAAACAAAATATATGGGAAAAAAAGTTTTAATAGCTACTGTTAAACCCTTTGCTACGGAAGCTGTAGAAGGTATAAAAAAAATTGCTGCGGAAGCTGGTTATGAAGTAAAACTTCTTGAGAAATATCAAAATAAAGATGAACTTATAGAAGCAATAAAAGAGGTAGATGCACTAATTGTAAGGAGCGATAAAATTACAAAAGAAATAATAGACGCCGCAAAAAATTTAAAAATAATAGTTCGTGCTGGTGCAGGATATGACAATATTGATATTCAGTATGCAAAAGAGAAGAACATTGTAGTAATGAATACGCCCGGGCAAAATGCTAATGCTGTTGCAGAATTAGCATTAGCAATGATGGTATATATGGCTCGTAATTTATTTAATGGAAAACCTGGCACAGAATTAAAAGGAAAAAATCTGGGTATTTTAGCTTATGGAAATGTGGGTAGAAACGTCGCTCGTATAGCCAAAGGTTTTGGAATGAACGTCTATGCATACGATCCGTTTATACCTAAGGAAGTAATTGAAGCTGATGGAGTAAAAGCTGTTGAAAATATTGAAGAACTCTTTAAGATAGGACAATATGTATCTTTACATATACCTGCGAATGAACAGACCAAAAGAAGTATCAATTATAGACTAATGAGTTTAATGCCTAAGAACGCAACATTAGTAAATACTGCACGAAAAGAAATTATAAACGAGGAAGATTTAATAAAAATAATGGAAGAACGCGACGACTTTAAATACGTCTCTGATATAAAACCAGATAATGCAGATATTTTTGCAGAGCGATTTACTGGTAGATATTATTTTACACCTAAGAAAATGGGTGCTCAAACCAAAGAAGCTAATATAAATGCTGGTTTAGCTGCAATACGACAAATAATAGCATATTTTGAGAAAGGCGATACTAAATTCCAAGTCAATAAATAATTTTACAGCTTAGAGGACATTAAATTACTGATATCTAAGCTGATACTAAAACGCTTTTTTTAAGTCAAAGGTTTTAAAATTTGGTACACGTATTAGCCATAAATGGCTATCGTGTACCTTATTTTTTGCAATTAAATTATTTTAAATCCCTTCCAGTCTAACTGGTGTAAAAAAAAATCAAAAAATAAAAATTATGGATTTAGATATGCTTATTAAAAAAGCAATAGAAGAAGATATCGGCGAAGGAGATCATACCACTTTATCGATTATAGATGCTAATGCAATAGGTATAGCAAGACTTATTATAAAAGATGAAGGCATTCTCGCCGGAGTTCAAGTAGCTAAAAAAATTTTCTCATTTATCGATAATGGACTAATAATCAATACATTTATAGATGATGGAGAAAAAGTGAGATACGGAGACATAGCTTTTAAAGTCACAGGAAAAGCGCGGTCAATACTTATGGCTGAAAGATTAGTGCTTAATATTATGCAAAGGATGAGCGGAATAGCAACTCAGACAGCTAAATATGTGGAGGCTATCAAAGGCACCAAAGCCAAAATTTTAGATACCCGTAAAACAACACCTTGTAATAGAATTATAGAAAAAGAAGCCGTTCGTATTGGAGGCGGATACAATCACCGTATGGGACTTTATGATATGATACTGATAAAAGACAATCATATAGATTTTGCAGGCGGAATAAAAAATGCTTTACAAAAAGTTCATAATTACCTAAAAAACAAGGCTTTAAAACTCAAAATAGAAATTGAGGTAAGAAATCTACAAGAATTACAAGAAGTATTAAAAATTGGAGGAGTAAATAGAATTCTTTTAGATAATTTTACAATTAAAGATACATACGAAGCTGTTTCAATGGTTAACGGAAAATATGAATTAGAATCCTCAGGTGGTATTACCTTAGAAAATGTTAGGGAGTATGCACTTACAGGAGTTGACTATATTTCAGTAGGAGCACTTACTCATCAAATTAAAAGTTTGGATATGAGCTTAAAATCAGAAATTTAAGAGTTCATAAGACTTTCTATTTCTTCGGGTTCAATCGGAATATTTTCCATCAGATCAATATTACCCTCATCAGTAATAAGTAAATCATTTTCTAATCGTATGCCGAAGCCTTCATCGGGTATATATATACCCGGCTCGCATGTAATAACATGTCCAGGTTTTAAAGGAGTATCCTTTGTACCCACATCATGGACATCTAAGCCAAGAAAATGACTTGTTCCATGCATAAAGTAGCGTTTATAAGCCGGAGTAGAAGTAGCATATTTTACTTCGTCAGAAGTTAATAATCCCAATTCTAAAAGTTCATTTTCCACAAAAGCACCTGTTTTTTCATTAATTTCATTGATTGTAATACCCGGTTTAATAATAGATTTTGCATATCTCTGAGCTTTAAGAACACTAAGATAAACTTGCCTTTGGCGAGAAGAAAATTTACCATTTATAGGAATAGTTCTTGACAAATCCGCAGCATAATTCATAAACTCAGCTCCAAAATCCAATAGTAGTATATCTCCATTATTCAAAACAGAATTATTCTGCCAATAATGCAAAATAGTACTATTGATACCTGCGGCAATAATAGGATAATAAGCATGAGAAAAAATACCGTGCGATAAAAATTCGTGTGTTATTTCTGCTTGAATATTATACTCATATAAACCGGGCTTTACAATTTTTAGAACACGTAAAAAAGCTTTGGCTGTAATATCAATACTTTTACGAATAGCTAATATTTCCTCCGAAGTTTTTACTTGTCTATATTTAGCTATAAGAGGAGAAATATCAATGATAAAACTCTCATTTTCAACATTTTGCTTTATAAAATCTTTAAAATTAACAGTTGCTTGACCTACAAAAAAATCTTGATAATCTTTTTCATTTTCAATATAAAACAAGACATTTTTCTTCAAAGTTAACTTTTTAAGGAGATTATAAATAGAATTCTGTTCGTTATCAATATAATGCACTTGGTCAATTGCAGAAATTCGCTGCGCTTGGTCAGAAGTAAGCAATTTTCCTGTCCAAATTTCTTTATTTTTATCAGGCTTAGGAATAAAAAGCACCTCTTGTGGCAGAAAATCATAAGTTTTATTAAAAATAAGAATACAACCAGCTTGATTTATACCTGTCAAATAAAAAAAATTAGAATTTTGACGATAATAGAATGTCATATCTCCATTCCGTATGCATTTTTTATTAGCCGCTATAATAGCTATTGAATTTTCAGGAAGAAGTTCAAAAATCTTTTGCCTATTATTTTTAAAAAAAGTCGGGGGGAATTGCAAAAAATCCATTTTATAATTGATTTTAAATTCAGACAAAAATATTGTAGAATATCAAAAAAAAAAAAATAAAAATTTAGATTTGTCGGGAAAAAATAAAATGTTATGGCAAGTTTTTTTAATACCTCTGTAGGCCGTAAACTGGTAATGAGTTTAAGTGGTCTGTTTCTGGTTATTTTTGTAGGCTTACATTTGAGCATAAACATAACGATGCTCTTCAGTGCAGAAGCCTACAATCGTGCGGCTCATTTTATGGCTACTAATCCTATTATTAAAATTATGGAACCCATTTTAGCATTGGGTTTCATATTTCATATTATCTATGCGTTTATTTTGGAAATACGTAATATTTCCTCACGAGGAGGATTGAGCCGCTACAGTATGACTAAACGCTCTCACAGTAGTACATGGTCTTCCCGCAATATGATATGGCTGGGACTGTTCGTTTTGGCATTTTTAGTAGTACACATAATAAACTTCTTCTGGAAAATAAAATTCGGCAATGTAGAAATGATTACGTATGGGAACGAAACTATGCATAATACTTATAATTTAGTGACAAGTTTGTTCAAAACAAGTGTAGTTTACGATACTATTTACGTCATCGGGGCAATAGCCTTAGGTTTTCACCTTCATCATGCTTTTTGGTCTGCATTTCAAACCTTAGGATGGAGTAATCAAATCTGGCGCAAAAGATTGACAGTACTTGGAGACATTTATGCAGTAATTATTGCTGTTGGCTTTGCTATAATACCCCTTTATTTCTTAATTTCTTAATCTTAAACCTAAAAAAACAAAAAATGATAAAATTAGATTCCAAAATACCAAAAGGAAGGCTGGCAGATAAATGGACAAATTATAAAGAAAGCCAAGCCTTAGTAAGTCCCGCCAATAAACGCAAATTAGATATCATAGTTGTCGGGACTGGACTTGCAGGAGCATCAGCAGCAGCAACACTTGCAGAATTAGGTTTCAATGTAAAAGTATTCTGCTATCAAGATAGTCCAAGACGGGCACATAGTGTTGCAGCCCAAGGAGGAATTAATGCTGCTAAGAATTACCAGAACGATGGAGACAGCATCTATCGCTTGTATTACGATACAATAAAAGGTGGAGACTATCGCTCTCGCGAAGCAAATGTATATCGCCTCGCAGAAGTTTCCGGCAATATTATTGACCAAGCTGTTGCCCAAGGAGTACCATTTGCACGTGAATATGGCGGTTTATTAGCTAATCGTTCTTTCGGAGGTGTACTGGTATCAAGAACTTTTTATGCTCGCGGACAAACAGGTCAACAACTGCTATTAGGAGCTTACAGTGCATTAAACCGTCAGATAGCTCTGGGAAAAATTAAAATGTATCCCAGAACTGAAATGATGAATCTCGTTATTATTGACGGACGCGCTCGCGGAATTATTACAAGAAATCTAATTAATGGTAAAATAGAACGACACTTTGGGCATGCAGTAGTGCTTGCAACAGGTGGATACGGAAATGTATATTTCCTATCTACAAATGCTATGGGCTCCAATGCCAGTGCTATCTGGCAAGCATACAAAAAAGGAGCAGCTTTTGCAAATCCTGCGTTCGTCCAAATACACCCTACCGCTATACCTCAACACGGTCCTTATCAGTCAAAATTAACCTTAATGTCCGAAAGCTTACGTAACGACGGTAGAATTTGGGTTCCTAAAAAGCTTGAAGACGCAGAAGCAATAAGATTAGGCAAAAAACGACCAGAAGATATACCGGATGAAGATAGAGACTTCTACCTTGAAAGAATGTACCCGGCATTCGGGAACCTCGTACCTCGCGACGTAGCTGCTCGCGCTGCTAAAAAAATGTGCGACGCAGGATATGGAATAGAAAATAACCCTACAAAAGAAGGAGTATTCTTAGACTTCAAATACGCAATAGAACGCCTCGGAAGAAAAGTTATCGAAGATAGATATGGAAACTTATTCCAAATGTACGAAAAAATTACAGGAGATGATCCTTATAAAACTCCTATGAAAATATATCCAGCAGTTCACTATACAATGGGAGGCTTATGGGTAGACTACGAACTTATGTCCACAATCCCTGGATTATTTGTAATCGGAGAAGCCAACTTCTCTGACCACGGAGCTAACCGCCTCGGTGCTTCGGCTCTTATGCAAGGTCTCGCAGACGGTTATTTCATTTTACCATACACAATACAAAACTACTTAGCTGACCAAATTACTGTTAAACCTATGCCTACGGATTTACCTGAATTTAAAGAAGCCGAAGAAGAAGTCAAAGCCAGAATAGATAAATTTTTCAGCATTAAAGGTAAAACATCAGTAGATCATTTCCATCGCGAATTAGGTAAAATTATGTGGAATAAAGTAGGGATCTCTCGTAATGCTAAAAAACTAACCGAAGCCATAGAAGAAATTAAAGCTCTAAGAGAAGAATTCTGGCATGATGTATTTGTACCCGGTAAAGCAGATACCATAAATGTAGAACTTGAAAAAGCTAACAGAGTAGCAGATTTTCTTGAACTTGGAGAACTTATAGCCCGTGATGCCCTTCACCGTGAAGAATCTTGCGGTGGACACTTCCGCGAAGAATATCAAACAGAAGACGGTGAAGCACTTAGACGCGATGACCTATTTATGTACGTCGCTGCATGGGAATATAAAGGTGAAGGAAAAGAACCTGAACTGAATAAAGAACCTCTTATATATGAAGAAACTGTTGTTAAGGTTCGTAATTACAAAACTGCAAAATAATTTTGTTTAAACTCAAAAATCAAGAAAATGTCAGCAAATACAATAAATATAAAATTAAGGGTTTGGCGTCAAGAGGGTCCAGAAGCCCAAGGACGCTTTGAGGAATATGAACTTAATGACGTCCCAACAGCCGCCTCCTTTCTGGAAATGATGGACTTACTTAACGAAAAACTTATTAGCGAAGGTAAAGAACCTGTTGCTTTTGATCACGACTGCCGCGAAGGTATTTGCGGGGCATGTAGTATGTTCATAAATGGTAGGGCTCACGGTCCTGATACCGGCATTACCACATGCCAGCTGCATATGCGGAAATTTAAAGACGGAGAGGTTATTACAGTAGAACCATGGCGTGCAAAACCATTCCCAATTATTAAAGACCTTATGGTAGATAGAAGCGCTTTGGATAAAATTCAACAAGCTGGCGGTTATATCTCTGTTAACACAGGAGGCGCACCAGACGCCAATAGCATACCAATACCTAAATCAGTTGCAGATGAAGCCTTTGACGCTGCTACATGTATAGGTTGTGGAGCCTGCGTCGCAACATGTAAAAATGCCTCAGCAATGCTCTTTGTTGCAGCTAAGGTATCACATCTGGCTCTACTACCACAAGGTCGCGTTGAAGCTGAAAGAAGAGTAAAAGCAATGATCGCTAAAATGGACGAATTAGGCTTTGGCTCATGTACAAATACTGGCGCCTGCGAAGTCGAATGCCCGAAAAATGTCTCTATTGCTCATATAGCTCGCTTAAATCGTGAATATATAAAAGCTGGTCTGAAATCTTAAAAAAAACGGGCAAGGGGAAAAATTATTCCACCCTTGCCCTTTATAATGCTTAATTTCTTCCCTCCTACCCCCCGTAAGAGATAAATTACCCATAAATTTTCTAAACTTTATACTTTTTAACAGTAGAAAGACCAAGAGAACTCAGGTATAGTAAAATATAAGTTATTGCTCCATTTAATATTAAAAATTCAAAGCCGAATTTATAGCTCGTATGCATTTCTATCTCTTTTTTAAAAATATAAGAAATAAAAATTCCAAATAATGCTATAAAAGGCGTCCACTTATCCCTTATTTTTCTTTTATTAAGCAAACCAAAAGAGAATAATGCCAAAAGAGGACCGTATGTATATCCTGCTACCTGAAATATCTGAGCAATTACGCTTCTATCATTAACTTGACGAAAAATCAAAATTATTACCAAAACAAAAATAGAAACAGCTATATGTACAATATTTTTCATTTTTATGGCATATCTATCTTCTCTATCAGGATTTATATTCAAAAAATCAAGGCAAAAAGCAGTTGTTAAAGCTGTTAAAGCAGAATCTGCACTTGAAAAAGCCGCAGCAATTACACCTACTAAGAATACTATTGCAGCGGCACCACCAAAATAATCTATTGCTAATTTAGGAAATACTTTATCTGTTTCATCAGGTAAAGGTATTCCTTTTTGTGCTGCGTAATAATAGAGTAAAACCCCCAAAGACAAAAACAGTAAGTTTATGGGTATTAAGGTAAAGCTAAACCATATCATATTTTTACGAGATTCTCTAAGGGTTCTAACAGTAAGATTTTTTTGCATCATATCCTGATCTAAACCTGTCATAACCAAAGCTATAAATGCACCAGAGAGAAAACTTTTTGGAAAAAAATTAGCATTATGCCAATCAAAATTAAAAACTTGTGAATATGGATGATTTTTAATAACTGAAAACAATTGTGAGACAGATAAATTTAAATTCTTGGCTATTATTATTATGCTAATTACTACCGCCAAAAGCATAAATGTAGTTTGCAAAGTATCTGTCCATACAATCGTCTTTATGCCCGCTTTATGAGTATATACCCATATCAAAAGTATTGTTATAACTATTGACAGAGCAAAAGGTATATTCCATTTATCAAAGAAAAACATTTGTAAAACCATAACTATCAGATACAAACGGAAGGAAGCCCCTATTAAACGCGATATAAGAAAAAAAGCTGAGCCTGTTTTATAGGAATATACACCAAAACGCTTTTGTAAATATGAGTATATAGAAACACTATCAAGCTTATAATATATTGGCAAAAGGACATAAGCTATAAAAAAATACCCAAGCAAATAACCCAATACCATTTGAAAGTAAAAAAAATGATTATCTTTCACCCAACCGGGAACAGATATAAAAGTAACGCCAGAGAGTGAAGCTCCTATCATTCCATAAGCAACTAAATACCAAGGAGATCGACGATTTGCATTAAAAAAAGTATTTAAATTTGATTTTCTGGATGTAAAGAGAGATATGATATATAAAAGTCCAAAATAGCCTATCAAAACAGCTAAAACAAGATACGCGGACATATTTTTTATGCAAAAGTAAAAGGAATTTCCTAGTATGAAAATTTATTCCGAATAAAAATTGATGAAAAACTGAGGGCGTCTAAAAAGTCAAAAACAAAAAAATAATAATGTTCTAATGTATTGCAAGCCCCCTCTGATTATCAACAGAAGGGGCAATTTTTAGACGCCCCGATAAAGCAAGTTTAGAATTAAATTATAGTTCTTTAAGCAATCCTGTTCTATCATTAAATTCTTCTATCAATTCATCCCAGCGATCAACTTGACTGAAAATTTTGTCCCAAATTTCACGATCATACCACAGTTGATTAAGATCTTCCAATTCCTTTGCTTGTTGTTCAATCCAAGTATAATACTTCAAGTTATGTATTGTTTTTCTATCGCGATAAGTCAATTCTTTAAAGAAATCTGTTTGTTGACCGAGTATGCATTTTTCATAGTCTTTCACTGCTTGTATATAATCATATTCACCGCGTTGTTCTCTCAGCTCTTTTATTCTGGACTTATACATATCAGAGGAATCTGTTGCTACTGTGATTATAACATCTTTATCAGTGAGTTCATAATATTTAGCGGCTTTGATAGCAGTAAGCATATTTGCAATACTTGATATTCCAAGTAGTGGTAAATTATCTACAAGTTCTGGTGGGACGCCAATTTCTTTTAGATATTTATGGCCTTCTGGCTCATTGAATAATCGTAATAGGCGCATAGTATCTTCGTCGTCGATAGCAGCGACAGCATCTGTATTTTTGACATTGTGTATCCAAGGGACATGCTTATCACCAATACCTTCAATTCTATGACCACCGAAGCCGTTCATATATAAAGTAGGGCATTGTAGGGCTTCGGAAGCAATAACTTTAATAAGAGGGAATTTACGTCTAAGATAATCGCCAGCGGCAATAGTACCTGCGGAACCTGTTGCAGAGACAAAGGAGAAAAGATTTAAATCCCCATTATTGACATAGCCGAATACTTCTTCAATGGCAGGTCCTGTCGTATTAAAATGCCATACAGCATTACCGAATTCATCAAATTGATTAAAGATAATGCATTCTTTGCAAGTACGGCGTAATTCCCATACTTTATCATAAATTTCCTTCACATTAGATTCACAGCCGGGCGTAGCAATAACTTCTGCTTGGACATAATCCCTCAACCATTCAAAGCGTTCGCGGCTCATTTCCTCTGGGAGTATAGCAATTGCGTGGACATCCATAAGTTTTGAATCAAAAGCACCACCTCGACAGTAGTTGCCAGTTGAGGGCCATACAGCTTTATGATAAGTAGGATCAAACTCGCCTGTAATCAATCTGGGTACAAGGCAGCCATACGCAGCACCGACTTTATGAGCTCCGGTAGGGAACCATTTACCTATAAGGAGAATAATACGAGCATCAACGCCTGTAAGCTCCTTAGGTAATTCCAGATAATTAACTTTTCCAAAAAGTCCGCCGAATTCTTTGGGTTCATTTTTCCAAGTAATACGGAACAGATTTAAAGGATGTAAATCCCATAGTCCTATATTCCGTAGTTTTTCTTTTATTTTATCGGGCACAAGTTCTGGATTGCGTTGCTGTTTAAAAGTTGGGAGAATTATGCCCTTTTCGCGAAACCGCTTTACTGCATTTTGCAGTATTTTTTCGTTTTTAACTTCTGTAATAAGTTCAATCATAGCTTTATATTTTTTCTGATGAATATTGCATAAGATAAGCTTTAATAAATTCGTCAATTTCGCCGTCAAGTACGGCATTGACATCAGAAGTTTGATATCCTGTACGAAGGTCTTTTACCATTTTATATGGATGTAATACGTAGCTTCTTATTTGTGCACCCCACTCAATACTCTTTTTATTTTTTTCTAATTCTTGTTGTTTTTCGCGTCTCTTACGCAGTTCAAGTTCATAGAGATGAGATTTAAGAATTCTCAATGCATTTTCCTTATTTTTCAGCTGAGAGCGTGTTTCTGTATTTTCGACGACAATACCAGTAGGGATGTGTCGCACTCTCACGCCAGTTTCTACTTTATTAACATTCTGCCCACCTGGTCCGCTTGAACGAAAAGTTTCCCAAACTAAATCAGCAGGATTTATTTCTATTTCGATTCTATCGTCCACGAGTGGAGAAACAAATACAGAAGCAAAAGATGTTTGTCTTTTGCCCTGAGCATTAAAAGGAGATATTCTAACCAGTCGATGTACACCACTTTCGCTTTTTAAAAAGCCGTAAGCAAAATCTCCTTCAATTTGGAGTGTTACAGTCTTAACGCCAGCCACATCACCCGGTTGATAATCCACTTGTTTAACGGAATAATTATGTTTTTCAGCCCATCTTAAATACATTCGTAGAAGCATTGCAGCCCAGTCATTACTTTCTGTACCACCAGCACCGGCTGTTATTTTTAATAAAGCACCTAAGGGATCCTCTTTTTCGCGGAGCATATTTTTCATTTCCAAATCCTCAATTGCTTTCAAGGCTTTAACATAAGCTATTTCTACTTCTTTTTCATCGGTTTCGCCAGCTTCAAAAAATTCATATAGTACTTCCAAGTCTCCCACAGAACTTTCCACAGATTCGTATTCGCTTATCCATTTTTTTATATTACTGATTTCTTTCAGCAATTCCTGTGCTTGCTGTGGATTATTCCAAAAATCAGGTGCTTCTGTTAATTTCTGCTTCTCGGAAAGCGTTTGTTTTTTTCCGTCTATGTTAAAGATACCTCCTTAACGCCACCAGGCGTTCTCGTAGATCTTTGACTTGATTAGATGTAATCATAAACAAATTTTTGGGAGACAAAGTTATGGACTTTTTCTTAAATTTCCATATTTATGATAAACCAAATTTTAGCTCCTCTTTTCATATATAAAGTGTTAAACCATCATAGGCAGGTTTAATATTTTCCGGGAGTTCTTTTTCTAAGTCCTGATGTTTTCCTATTCTATGAGCCATATGTGTAATAAAGCCCATATTTGGGGAGATACGTTTTATAAAATCTACTGCCTGAGATAAAGAAAAATGTGCATAATGTTCTTTCCGACGTAATGCATTTACAACCAAAACCTTTGTGCCAGTTATTTTAACTATCTCACTTTCAGGTATTTTATTTGCATCTGTAATATAGGTAAAATCTCCTATTCTAAAACCTAATATTTCCCAAGAACCGTGTATCACTCTAATAGGAATTATTTTGATATCATTTATATAAAAAGGCGTCAAATCAATGGTATTTAAAGAAAAAATAGGAGAGCCCGGATATGGATTTTCTTCAAAACTATAATAAAAAAGTTGCTTAATACTTTCAATAGTTTTGCTTTCAGCAAAAATTTTTATAGGCTCCTTTTGATGTAAAAACATAAAAGGGCGTAAATCGTCTAAACCTGCGACGTGGTCTCTATGAGCATGTGTAATGAGTACAGCATCAATTCTATTGGTATTAAAATATTTAAGAGCTTGATAACGAAAATCAGGGGAGGCATCTATTAAAATAATGGTATTATTATCCTGTACTAATACAGATGACCTTAAACGCTTATCTCTCGGGTCTGTTGAACGACAGACTTGACAATTGCATCCTATTACAGGAATGCCCATAGATGAACCTGTCCCCAAAAAAGTTATTTTCATCTGAGCTGTTTAAATTCTTTGGCATTTTTAAACATATAACTGTTATTGAAATAAATTCGAACTTCCTTCATATTAAAGCGTTCTACTTCTTCCCACACCTTTTCTAATTCCTCTAAGGTATAATCGTACTGATAGAAAATTTTGTTTCTTTGAGTATATGTACCATGCAAACGAATATATAACAAATCATTAGCACAATAGACAGGAGGTCTGCGCAAAATATCAACTACATCTGTTAATTCGTAATTTTTACAGAGTTTGTATATATTTTCCAGATCCCAACCACGCAATTCCACTACCAATTTATAACTTTTTCTATCTATTGTAGAAAAAAACTTCTCTGCATTAGCTATATTTTCCTTTGTAGGACGAAAACTGGCTGGTAATTGAATAAGAATTATTTCAGAATTAAACATATCAGCCACTTCAAGAGTTTGCTGCCAACTGAGAAACACTTCTTTTGAATCTCGCAAATAACCATAATCACCTTTTGGACGTATTCCATATCTTCGCCAAGTATTAAAATGGGTTGGATGTGTGACGCCTTGAAAAGCTTTTATATTAAAAACAAAGCCCTCGGGAGCTTCTTTTTTCCATTTTTTAAACATATCGTGTTCAAAAATCCGATAAAATGTCATTTGCACCTCTACTGTATCAAAATTTTTATAATAGGTTTTTCTACTATTTCGGAAGCCACAACAACCTACTTTAACATTCATAAAATGCAGATTTACAGCAAATTATTCTAATTAGATACGGCAATAGTTATTTAGTATCAACACCGAACCTTGTAATAATAAGAGCTTTAAACATTTCCAGTTGTTCTTTTATATTTATGTTGCTATTATCAAAATAAATAGCGTCATCAGCAAGTTTCAGGGGTGTAATTTCTCTATTGGTATCAATATTATCTCGTTTCAGTATATTTTCTAAAACTTCATTAAAAGATACATTATATCCCTTATTTTTCAGCTCAGCATAACGACGTTTAGCTCTTATCTCTGGCTTTGCAGTAAGAAAAATTTTCAATTCAGCATCAGGGAATACGGCTGTACCAATATCTCGTCCGTCCATTACTATTCCGCCGTTTTTTCCCATTTGGCGTTGTAGTTTCACAAGTTTATATCTAACTTCCGGAATAGCGGCAATTTCGCTGGCAAACTCAGATACCTCCATTGTTCG